>CANAUI010000049.1 GCA_947364715.1 uncultured Clostridium sp. | reverse complement strand
TCTTAAGTGAAATATGTGCATAATAAACCGGAAATTTATTATTGCCATTTATAATCTCAAATGATGGGTATATTTTCATTGACTTTAACCATATTATATAGTATAATCGAATTAAATTAAGCTATGTGATTTTCACATCGGCATTAAGAAGATTAAGAGTAGTTCCTAGCGAACTACTCGTTTTTTTTCATAGTAAAAATCAATTATTTACAGCTTTTTCATATACTTCTGAATATGCTAATATAATGCTATTCTGATTTTATTCTTTTTACAATTTCTTCACTTGTTAATCCAAAATATTTTAATAATTCTACTGCATTTCCAGATTGGCCAAAAACATCTTTAATTCCGATTCTAGCTAATTTACAAGGATAATCTTCTGTTAATACTTCTGCAATTGCACTTCCCAATCCACCAATTACGCTATGGTCTTCAATAGAAATTAATTTTTTAGTCTCTTTTGCTGATTTGATAATAATTTCTTTATCAATTGGTTTAATTGTATGCATATCAACTACTCTAATATAAATTCCTTCTCTTTCAAGAATTTCTTTTGCTTTTATTGCCTCTGTAACAACTACTCCTGTTGCAAAAACAGTAGCATCTGTTCCTTCTCCTATTTGAACTGCTTTTCCAATTTCGAAAGTTTGATTTTCTTCATAAATTTTTTGTGTTCCAAGTCTTGCTAATCTAACATATACAGGTCCTTTTATTTTACTTATTTCCTGTATTAAATATTTTGTTTCTACATCATCAGATGGACATATTACTGTCATATTGGGTAAAACTCTCATTAAAGCTAAATCTTCTAGCATCTGATGTGTTGCTCCATCTTCTCCAACAGTAATTCCACAATGAGTAGCACATATTTTTACATTTAAATTTGGATAACAAATGCTAGAACGTATTTGGTCATATGCACGGCCTGATGCAAAGACTGCGAAAGTACTAACAAATGGAATTTTCCCACAAGATGCCATACCTGATGCTACTCCCATCATATTTGCTTCTGCAATTCCCATATCAAAAAATCTATCTGGAAATTTTTTTGCAAAAATACTTGTTTTTGTTGCTTCTGATAAATCTGCATCTAATACAACAATATCTTTATTTTCCTCTCCTAATTTTTCCAGTATCTCTCCATAACTTTGTCTTGTAGCCTTTTTCTCCTCTTTCATAAATTTCTCCTTTCACTTATTATATTTATGTGATAATTGAAAAATAGTTTTTTATAATGTTGCTCCAATCATGCCAGCATCATTATTTAATATTGCTGTTTGAATATTTATTTCCTTTCTTTCATTAAATAACAAATTATCTTGTAATAATTTTGTTTTCAATTTTTCTAAAAAAATATCTTCGTAGAACACAAAACTTCCACCAATTCCAATTGCTTCTGGTTCAAAAATATTTATCAAATTCGATATTCCAATACTTAGATATTCTATATATTGTTCTATCAATTTATGTGTTTGCATATATTTAGGATGGTTTTTATCCATTTTTCTTAATATATCTAATAATTCTTTTCCACTAGTCTTTTCATCTAAATTTAGAATTTCTCTTAGGCTATCTTTAAAAGCTTTCATAGATGCATAAGTTTCCCAACAACCTTTTTTTCCACATCTACATGAATTTCCATTTTTTTCTATTAACATATGTCCAAATTCGCATCCTGGTAATTCTCCTGTATTTAACAATTTATTATGCAAAATTGTTGCTCCTCCAATACCTGTTCCTAAAGTTAAAAATATAGTTCTATCATATGATTTTAATGCACCATACATATTTTCAGCAAGTGCTGCACATTTTGCATCATTTTTAATTTTTATTGGCAGTTGTATTCTCTCTTGTAAGTTTTTTATAATCTCATAATTCTTTAATCCTAAATTAACAGATTTTACGATAATTTGATTTTTTACTGTTCCTGGTACAGCAATCCCCATCTCTGTAATTTTGTATTCTTGTAAAAAATTTAATGTTTTTTCAATAATATATTCTTCTATTACTTTTTTTATATTGCTTTTTTCTGATTTTGTAATTCTTTTTTCAACTTTTTCTATTATTTTTCCTTTATTATCTATTACCCCAATGGCAATATGACTACCACCTAAATCAATTCCTATTTTCATTTTAGGTCACCACTTTCTTAATTTTTTATGATTATTTTGTCTTTTAAATTATATCACATAAGATTTTTTTCAACAATGGTTTTATTTAAAAGACACAAAAGTAATTATATATAAGGTCTTAAGTTGCAGAATTTATGTATTAGTAGAATTTAT
The DNA here is from genome assembly GCA_947364715.1 of uncultured Clostridium sp. Classification (GTDB taxonomy): domain Bacteria; phylum Bacillota; class Clostridia; order TANB77; family CAG-508; genus CAG-269. The sequence continues at coordinate 10,247 of CANAUI010000049.1, read as the reverse complement.
AATAGTTTTAAAAAAGTTGATATATAAATATTTTTAAATAATTTGAATGTGACTGGAATAGTTTTACAAATTTTTAATAAAAAATCATAAAGGGTCCTGTTTTCGGGTATTGTTATGGTTTTTTATTTAGAATTTGTTAAACGGGAATGAAAGGTAACCGAAAATTATTTAAAAATATTTATATATCAACTTTTTTCTTATATATTTATGAGAAACCATAATAGCAATAAAAGCATATATATAATGTATTATTAATAGATAACAATATACATACGCTTTTTTACCACATATTTTAAACTCCATATGCTGAGAACAAGAAATTCCCCATATATACTTGAATACAAGGCACTAATACAACTAATACGAAAAAGATTAAAACAACTCCAACAATTGCATAAACAACTTGTGGTAAAATCTTAATAATTTTTCCCATTATATTATCAATATCAACCTGCATATATTCAACTAATTTTTCCATCATTTCTGGTAAATCTGTCTGCATACCAATCTTTAACATTTCTGTTATCATTGGTTTAGCTAAACCTGATTCTTCAAATGGCTCTATCCAAGAACTACCTGTTAAAATGTTATTAATAGAAGTTTCTATCATAGACAACATAACATAATTTTTAACAACATTTTTACTAACTTCTATAGATTCTTGTATTCTCATTCCATTTCTTAAATTTAATAACATAGCTTTTAAAAATCTTGAAAAATCTAATGCAAATATTAATTCTCCAAATATTGGCATTTTATATTTAAAATAATGAAAATTATATTTACCTTTTGGTGTATTAATATAGATTAATATAGCACCAATAATCATAGCAATAATAATTACTGGTATATACCAATAGGCTATCATCGTATTAACAGCATCTGCAAACCATAAAGTAATTGCTGGTAATTCTTCATCTGTTTCCAATTCTTCAAAAATACCTTGAATAGTAGGGACTGCAACTAATGTTCCTACAAAAAGCATAACTAATAGTAATACAAATTGAATAATATTTGGTATTAATATAGTTTTTAATTTTTTATTCAAATATTCTGATTCATCTAAATATTTTACTGCTTGTTCTAATGAATTTGTAAGAGAGCCTGATAATTCTCCTACTTTTATCATATTAATATATATATATGGAAATACATTAGAATAATATTCCATAGTTGTATACATATTTTCTCCAGCTTCAACACCTGCTAATATATCTTCTAAAATACCTTTAAATGAAACATTTTCTGTACTTTGAATAATTGTATCTAATGCATGTATATTATTGAAATTGGCCTTTTTTAATAAATAAAAATTTTGTGTAAATATCATAATATCTCTTGTTGTAATTTTTTCTGTTTTTGCAAAATATAGATTAATTTTTTCTTTTGTTGATAACTGTTTTGGTTTACTATGTCCTATATTTGTAGTATTTACATTTTTAATAATTTCTTCTATATTACTAATATTTTTCTTAGTTCTTTTTTGCTGTTTTCCTATATATCGAATTTGTTGTACATCTATTGGTAATAAACCATTATTTTTTAGATTTTTCAACAGTATTTGTCTACTTGGTGAATCTATTTTATTTTTCACAATTAATCCAGACCTTGTCATAGCTCTATATACATATGTTGGCATTTTTTACCTCCTTTCTAATGATTAGCATTTTTTTTGATTTTTAATTGCATGATTGTCCTATTTAAAATTTCTTGATTTTTTTCTTCTATTTGTGATTTAGCTTGTTCCAATGTTATTTTATCTTCAACAAAAAGTTCTGCTAAGGAATTAATTAATCCTATACTTCCTTTTTCTAAATTACTTTGTATTGCATCTTCTATTTCAGATACACTTAATTTTTCTTTTCTAATAATTCCTGCAACAATATTATCTATTACCATTACTTCTGGAACTAAAACTAGTTTCTGATTTGTTCCTTTTAATAATCTTTGTGATACAACTAATTTTAATAATGCAGATAACAAATATTTAATACTTGCTTGGTCTCTTACATCATAAAAATTTATTATTCTATCAATTGTTTCTGCACAAGATTTTGTGTGTAAAGTTCCAATTACTAAATGCCCTGATTCTGCCATTTCAATAGCTGCTTCCATAGTAGTTCTGTCTCTAATCTCTCCAATAACCAAAATGTCACAATCCTCTCTTAGAGAGTTTTTAACACCATCACTAAAGGTCAAAATATCTCTTCCTCTTCCTACTTCTTTTTGAACAATTAATGATTTTTTAGAATTATGTTTATATTCAATTGGATTTTCCAAAGTTAATATTTTCTTATTTTGATTTTCATTAATATAGTCTATCATAGAATTTAATGTAGTACTTTTACCAGAGTTTGTTTTTCCTGTAACTAATATAAGTCCTTGTGGTTGATAAGTCATTCTTCTTACTACATCTGGTACGCCTAAAGCTTCATAAGGCGGTAATTCATTTTTTATAATTCTTAGTGTACATGTTGGAATATCATCTGAAGAAGAAATATTTACTCTTAAACGTATATTGTTATATTCATATGATAAATCTAACTTTTTTGTTTGATTATATACTTCATCTTTATCTACATTTCCCCTTACCAAATAGTCATATGCTTCTATCATACCTTCTTCTGTCAATTCATCCATCTCTTCAATCTCTACTAAATCTCTTGCAATTCTAAGCATAGGCTTGTTGCCACATATCATGTGAATATCTGATGCATCTTTCTCTATTGCTATATCTAAGATTTTATCCATATTCATTTTCAATTCCTCCTTAGTCTTTCTTATTAGAAAAATAATAATTTTTTATTTAATTCTTCTAAAGTAGTTTCTCCATTTAATACTTTTTTAATTCCGTCAACAATTAGTGGTCTATAACTTCCTTCTAATGCTTTTTTTCTAAGTTCCATACTTGATGCACCTGAAACAATTAATTCTTTTAGTTCATCTGTAATATCTAAAATTTCAAAAATTCCTATTCTATCATGAAAACCTGTTCCATTACAATAATCACATCCTAAAGAATCATAGGTTTTTACATTTGTTAAATCTATGTGTTCTTCATATTTTTCTAATATATTTGTCATAATATCTTTTTCTTTTTGTTCTAATTCTCTTTCACGTTTACATTTTGGACAAATTCTTCTTACTAATCTTTGAGAAATAGCAGTAGCTAATGTACTTGCAATATCATAATTAGATACACCTATTTTTCTTAATCTATTTATAACCTCTATACTATCAATTGTGTGTATAGTTGATAATACATAATGTCCTGTTTGTCCAGCTTGTATTGCTATTTCTGCTGTTTCTTTATCTCTAATTTCTCCTACTAAAATAATATCTGGGTCTTGTCTTAATACTGTTCTTAATGCTCCTGCAAAAGTTGACCTGTTATCAATTTCTATTTGATTTAATCCAGGTATTCTAATTTCAACAGGGTCTTCAATTGTTGTAATATTAATTTCTGGTTTATTTAAATAATCTATAATACTATATAAAGAGGTTGTTTTTCCTTCTCCTGTTGGTGCTGCCATAATAGTAATACTATTTTTCTTATTAACACTCCTTTTAAATTCTTCTTCTTCTCCATAAAATCCTAAATCAAATATATTTTTAATATTAGCATTTTTCTTTAATAATCTTAAAACAAATTTTTCTCCATATACATTTGGTTGTGAAGATACACGAATATTATATTCTTCATATAGTAAAATTCTACCATCTTGTGATTCTTGTTTTTCCTGGTGCATATTAGAAATAGCTTTTAATCTTCCTATAATTTGTTGTTGTTTTTCTTTGTCTAAATTTGCTACTGTAAATAATTCGCCATCTATTCTATATCTTATACGAACAGTATCTGCCATTGGCTCTATATGAATATCACTAGCTCTTTTTTCAATTCCTGTTTTTATAATACTATCTATTAAATTAATAATAGTTACACCTGTTTCATTAATATCTGTAGTTGCTTTTCCCTCTAAAGATTTTAATATTTGTATAATATCTTTTTCAAAAGTTATATATGTTTCCATAACTAATCCTTTGTTTAAAAATAACAAACGGATTGTTTCTATACTTCTTCTATTAACTGTGTTTGTAAAACATACTTTAATCTTACCATTATCTATATCAAAAGGAATTGCTTTATTTTTTTTGGCTATATCTAAAGAAATATATTCTTGTATATCAATTTTTACATTATTTCTTGATAATAAAATACCTTTTTCCCCTAATATTTCTCCTATTGCTGTAATTAACATATATGGGTCACATACATCTAGTTCATATAAACAATCACCAATTTTTACATTAGGATGTTGTTTCTGATAATCTAGTGCTCTTTCTATATCTTTTTCATTTACTATTCCTCTTTTTACTAATTCCACACCAATTGGTTGTCTTCTTTTTAAATCCAATTTCAACACCTCTTTCATATTTTTTAATCAACTAAAGTATAGCTTGTTTCTTTTTTAAAACCTTCTCCTTCAATTGTCACAGTTATTGTTGTTTTTCCATTATTTTCTCTACTAGTAAATGTACAATCTGTTATATTTTCAGCAATTTTAATTTTATTCATATATATACCTTTATTTTCTGATATATATGTATACTGATTTCCATTTAGGAAAATTATATATCTTTGTATACCATTTCCACTGCTATTTTCTGTTTCTCCTATTTCTAATAATTTGTTTCCTTTTTTATTTACTTCTTGTACAAAATAGGAATTGAATTTTGTATATTGCTTATTTAAATTTTCATTTGCAGAATTTATATCTACATTTTTATAAAAATATGAAGTTATAACTGAAATAACAGATACTATAATAAGCATAACAATTATATAAATTGTAACAGATATTAATGTAATACCTTTTTCTGCTTTCATTATTCTCTCTCCTTAATAATTATTTAGTTATTACAGTTGATAAATCAACTGTTTCTATGTTTCCACCATTTTTATAAGCTATCTCTACTGTAACTTTTTTTACTAATCCTGATACTGCCTGTCCATTACCTGGTAAATTTGCATAATCTGTTATAGTTATTTTTTTTGAATATCCTGTTGTTTTTCCATTTTCATCTGTTATATCTATAAATTCATTTGTTGTTTCATCTGTATCTTGTAAATTTGCAAAATCCTGTGCCTTTAAACTTTCAATTTCATTAATGGCATAATTTGTTGCTTCTGTTTTTCTTTCCATAGAGGTCGAATTTGTATTAATTGTATATATTATTGTAGCTATAATAGTAACAAATAATGTTAGTAATATAACTGAAACAATTACATCTACATTAGTAATTCCATTTTCACTTTTAATTTTCATTATATTTTCCTCTCTATTAAATAAAAAATTTATAATATGATAATACAAATATAAGATTCAAAATATTGGTTATTCCTAAAATAAATCCATAGTTTATGTTTTTTCCATAATCCTTTTTTTCTTTTCTAACCTTTTTTCGTATATTTGCTATTTTATGTAATAATAAATTAATAGCTACCACAAGTGATGTCATAATTATTGTATTAATCATAATATATTCACCTGTAAAAATTACCATTGTTAAAACTGTTAATATAATAGAATTAACATAACTATTTTTTGCATATTTCTTTAGAGTGACTGTATCTAATATTAAAATAATAACATAAAATATTAAATATATAATATATCTATATATAATATTTTTTTCTATTACACATAGATATATTATATATGCAATAGATATTAAGATTCCATACATAGATATTGATTTTTCGATTTTTCGATTTTCAGCATCAATTCCTGACATTATGAAAACAAAGCATAAATAAAGTGCCATAAATGTACCTTCCGCAAGTAATATTGGTTTTAGATTATATACAGTAATATTCATTAGATATCCTATTATTAAAAATGTCAATCCTGATAAAATTTCTAATATAAAATATCTAGGTCTAATTTTTTCTTTGCAATGTCTACATTTTCCTAATAAAAAAATATAACTAAACACAGGTATTAAATCTAAAAAACCTAATTTATGCTTACATTTAGGACAATATGAATGTGTATGTGTTATGTCTTGTTTTTTCGGAATTCTATATACTGCTAATGTAAAGAAACTGCCAAATACTGTTCCCATTATAAATATTAATATATATATTAATATGTCCATTTTTTCTCCCTTTACTTATTATCTACAAATCTATTAATCTTAATCTATTTCTTACTTTTACTTCTATTGCTTTTAACTTTTAAGCCATACACACTTAAGTGTGCGTATGGCTTAAAGTTAATTTACTATTTATGGATTTTCAACCCAATTAATTGATATTGATTTATCTTCATTACCTGAAGTTAATGTTCCTGTTACATCTGTATCTTTTATTGTTACTACTCCTGTTGCATTATCAACTGTATAAACACTTTCATCTGAAGATGCAAATTCATCTTTAACATAGTCAAATAATGTTTGCTCTGTTGGAGTAGAACTAACATATTTTGCATCATACCAGTCTGTTATATAACCTTGTAAATCTGTTTCTGCTAATTCTTTACCATTAGCTATTATTGTTTCATCAGATGCTTGTCTTGCTCTTGTTAATAAACCATTATCTCCTGTAAGCATAGCAATTGATACACCTGCTAAAATTAATAAAACGATAATTGTTATTACTAAAGCTATTAAAGTAACACCATTTTGATTTTTCATTTTTATTTCCCCCCTTTTTCTTTAGAAATATATATTATAATTTATGCTTAAAAAACATAACATTAATAACTATTTTGTTCCTTTATTTGGATAGTATGCTGACCCTCCTGAATTGCTTGTAGTATTATTTTTTTCTGTTGAAGTTCCTGAATTTGTATTATTATTTTTTTCTGTTGAATTACCATTTTGTGTAGTTCCATTTCCAGAATTTTCTGTTTCACTATATGATGAAAATGGGTTTGGTTTTCCTGGAACATAAGTGTTTATTCTTTCATAATTGTCTAAATCTGTAGCATCAACACTATAGGTTAAAATAACCTCTTCATTTTCTACATTATCACTTTTGCTTAACTCTTCTTTTACTGGTTCTGGTGTTTTATAAGATACTTCATCTGGTATAATTTTATTACTTGGCACATATTCATATAATAATACACCAAGTATTAATATAATTGCCAAAGCTAATAATAACATAATAATAACTTCTCTTATAATTTTTTTAGTCATAATAAATTTATTTCCTTTCTTGCTTTTTTAAATGTCTGCAATAAAAATCTAAATTCTATTTAAACACATTTCATACTAATAAGATGTATTATTTGTTGTATTTGTTCTGCTATTAGTATTATTTGTATTGGTTGTATTTGTGTTATCTGTATTGGTTGTATTATTTGTTGTATTTGTAGTATTTGATTCATTTGTTGATTCATTTTTATTTGAACTAATTGAAGATATTCCTTCAATTGGTATATTTCTACATATGAATGTGGCTTTTAATACAGATGTAGATTCTCCTACAGTCATTTTAAATTGCTCTATTTTAAATGCTAAGTCAGAATCATTTTCAATATTTCTAATAAATTCACAAATACCCACATAACTTCCTAGAACTGTAAAATTCAAGTCATAAACCTCTACTCCTCCTGCCCCAGAAGTTAAAGATATATCAATATTAACACCTTCACTTGTTGCATGTGTACCAATTTGTGTCCATAAATATTCTAATGTATATTTTGATAATTGAGTTGATGTTTCTATATTTTCTGTATCATTTGTTGATACCATATCTTGATATATATTTTTTTGTTCCTCTAATTTTTTCATACTTGTATTTACTTCATTAATTTTTCCTGGAAATGTGGAACTTGATAATTTACTAGCTGTAGTAATAGTTTCAGATAATTCTTTATTTTTCGCCTGAATACTATTTATTCCCCAAATAGTAAAACTACCAATTTGTAATCCATTCATAAGTGTATACATTGTTAATATTAATATAAGTGTAATAAAAATTATTATTAATAATTTTTTCATGGTAAATCTCCTTCTATAGTTACTTTAATCACTTTGTTTTCTTGTTTTCCTGAAGTAGAAATTACATTTGTCAAATACATTTCTGTATCTAATTTTGCTTTAAACATACCTAATTGTTCATATTTATTTGATTGAGCTTCTATAACAATATGTGAGTCTGTTGTATTTTGAATAGATATTATTTGAACATTTTCTGGTATAATATACATAATTCTATTCAAAAAATTTGGTATAACATTTCTAGTTCTATTAGCTTCTGTAATTTTATCATTCAAATCTTGTAAATTTTGAATCATTTCTGTGTAATCACTTATCCTAGTATCTATTTTTGTCTTGTCATTATCTGCTAACTGTATTTGTGCATTTGTTTGTTTTATTGAAGCTTGTGCTTGTTGTTCTTTTTCTTCCATTTGATTTTGTAACATAAATGAAAAATAACTATAAACTACAAATAGTATAAATACTCCTCCTGCTATTCTTAGTAAATTAATTTCTGTTTTATCTAGTTTTTCTTTTAAATCATTTATAAACCATTTAGAAGTTGCTAATTTTCCTTTACTATCATTTTTTGAATTAATCTCTATTTTTAGCAAATCTGGAATTTTTTCTGTAAATGTTTGTTTTCTAAAATTAATTCCTTGAACACCTTCTCCTAAATCTGACAATGCCAATGATATAGCAGAATTTACTTCTATATAATCTTTTATGCTAATATCTCCCATTGATTTAATGAAATATGGTTTTAATATTTCACATTCAACTTCACTTAAATATTCTTGGAAATATAAATCTAAATTATTTATTAATGTTGCTGTTCCTGTTAAATATACTTTACTAATTTTTTCTTCCCTTTCATTAATAATTTTTCTTACTTTTCCAACAATTGTATATAAAGTAGGCATTATATCTTCAAGATAACCAATTTCTATTTCTTGAAGTTCTTTTCCTTCTGAAGTATAAATAGTTGTATTTTTACATATTTCATATGATTTAGCAAATGAATTTTCTTTTACATTTATTTTTCTTAAAAATTCTTGACATCCTTCATCAAATACTTGGATATTATATATTTTTTCGTCAATAATAGTTGTAACTGTTGTATTTTCTTCTATATTAACAATTATACAATTCTCTTTTTCTTTAGTTTCTATCAAATTTGTAATTGCCATAGAAAGAGGAACAATATTTGTTAATTTATATTTTTCTAGAACTTGAGTTTTTTTGGTTAATTCTATTTTATTAGCAGCTATATGAATAACTTTTAGTTTATCTTTATCATCTGGTCTTTTTGAAACAACATATCTAGTTTCAAAAACATTTGGATTATATCCTTGGTCCCCACAGTATATTTCAAATTCTGTTTTAATTGCTTTTGATAAATCTTTATTAGTTAATAATGCAAACATGTCAAAATAATTATAAATTTCTTCAGATAAATTAATACTAATTGGTGTTTTATAACTATATGTTTCCTCTATAATTTGATTAATTGTTTTCTCCAAATTATCATAAAATTTCACACCAAAAGCTTCTACTTTTATTTTTTCACGGTCTTTGGAAATCTTTGCATATTTAATTATATTGCTTTCTACATATATACCTAAACAGCTAGCCATCTTTTGCTCCTTTTTTTAATTTTTTCTTTATTGTTATTTTTTACATTAAATAAAATTTAATACTTGAATAAATTAGTAAATTAGGATAAATTAACACACCTGTCAAATTATCCTAATTTAATTTATCACTCCTTTTTAAAAAAATCAATAGATATTTTATTATTGTAATATAATTGTAATGAATCGTAATAAAATTGTAATATTTATTTTTTTTGTAATTTACAAATGAAAAAACCATCAGTTTCTTCTCCTTGGTATAGCTGTACTTTATCCAAAACTTTTAAATTGTTTTCTAAATCAAATATTTCTATTTTGCTATATGTAAAATCTTTATTTTTCTTTAAAAATTCTTCAATAATTTGGTCATTTTCTTCATTAAGAATACTACAAGTGGAATAGATAATTTCACCATTTATTTTTACATATTTTGAACAAACTTCTAATATTTTTTGTTGAATTTTGGTGATTTCTGAAATATCTTCTAATTTTCTTTTCCATTTTATGTCTGGTTTTCGTTTCAAAACCCCTAGACCTAAACATGGTACATCTAACAAAACCTTATCAAATTTTTCTTTATATTCTTCTTTATAAATTGTTGCATCTTGACACTGTGTTTTAATA
>CANAUI010000048.1 GCA_947364715.1 uncultured Clostridium sp. | reverse complement strand
TCATTCCTATGTGTGCCTTTGAGCGAAGCGAGAAAGGAATGAAATTTAAAATGAAGAAAACATTAGATAATATCAGCTTATATTTTTCACTATTAAAAGTATCTTTAAAAGAGATACTGATATATAGAGTAGATTGTATTGTTGGGATTTTCTCTCAACTTGTTGTTCAACTTGTAAGTTTGATATTTATATTTGTAGTATTTCAAAATACAGAAAATATTGCTGGTTGGAACTTTAAACAAATATTACTATTATTCGGAGTAACAAGAATATCAATAGGAATTGCAGGATATTGCTTTGATGCATTATATGATATTGGACCAAAATACATAAGAAATGGAGATTTTGATAAGATTTTATTAAGACCTGTGCATCCATTAATATCTATAATTGGTGCTTCTAGGGAATTTGTATCAATAGCAGATTTTGCTTTAGGGTTAGGTATAACAATCTGCATGTTAATACAACTTTCAATACCAATAACAGCAATTTTAATTATAAAGATAATCTTTTTTAGCTTAGTTGGAGCTTTGATAATAGGAGCTATTAATACAATATTTAGTATTTCATCATTTTGGACATATAGGTCTAATGAAGTAATATGGTCATTTTATAGAATGTACACATTTACAGAATACCCAATAACTATATATAATAAATTTATAAGAATATTAATAACAGTAATTTTACCATTTGCATTTGTTTCATATTATCCAACAATGGCATATTTAGGACTTAATACTTATATGATATATTTATCTCCTATTATAGCAATTATTTTATGGGTAATTGCAGTAAAACTATGGAATTTAGCATTAAATAAATATAGAAGCACAGGTACTTAAATTTATAAACATAACAAGACCTTGTATAATAATTCAAAGATATACTATAAATATAAAAAAAATTGTATACTTCTATTTAAATAATATATAATATTGAAAAAAAGAGAAATGAGGAAGAAAAAACTTTGAAAATAAAAAAAGAAATTGAAAAATATATACCATATAATGAGCAAGAAGCAAGCGATAAAAAACTAATGCTTGAATATATAAATACATTTGATGATGTATTAACAAGAGAAAACAAAATGTGCCATTTTACAGCATCTAACTGGATAGTAAATAAAGAACGAACAAAAATATTAATGATATATCATAATATTTATAACTCATGGGCATGGACTGGAGGGCATGCTGATGGAGATAGTGATTTATTACATGTTGCATTAAAAGAAGCACAAGAAGAAACAGGACTTAATAATTTAAAGTTATTAAGTGATGGAATATATGCACTACAAATCCTTACTGTAAATAGTCATATAAAAAGAGGAAAATTCATATCATCACATTTACACTTAGATTGTTGTTTTTTATTTGAAGCTAGTGAAGAAGATGAATTGATAATAAAACAAGATGAAAATAGTGGTGTAAAATGGATTGATATAGATGAAGCCACAAAAATTACTAAAGAAGAAAATATGAAACCAATATATGCAAAATTAAATTCTAAAATAAAAAACTATATGTTATAGCAATTTTTTCAGGATTTATAAAAATGATAATTTCTCTTTCAAAATTTCTAAGTAATTCTTTTAACTATTCAATATAATCCTGTATCAGTATGTTTTTGAATCTTTTAACACAATTTAGTCATTCTTATAGCTGAATGGTAACAATTAATCAGATAATGACAACCAGCAAAATGCAATATGCAAAAAATGCATATTGCAAATTCTTATTTATGGATAAAAATAACTTTTTATATCATTTATTATTATATTTTATAGTCACTAAATATTACTTTTTGATTATTACAATTTATAATACTTTATTTATATAACCTTTTTATATGTTGTATAGCAGTTTTTTCTAATCTTGATACTTGCGCTTGTGATATTCCAATTTCTTCTGCCACTTCCATTTGTGTTCTGCCATCAAAAAATCGTTTATTAATAATCATTCTCTCTTTTTCATTTAATTTTTCCATAGCACCTTTTATTGTAATCTTTTCCGCCCATAATTCATCTGTATTTTTACTATCTTTTACTTGGTCCATAATATAAATACTTTCTGAACCATCATTATACACTGGCTCTTGTAAAGAAACAGGGTCTTGTATTGCATCTAAACTAAAAGAAATATCTTCTTTTGTCACTTCTAATTCTTTAGCAATTTCTTCTATATTGGGCTCTTTCCCCTTCTCCTTTGTATATCGTTCCTTAAATTGTATCACTTTGTATGCTAAATCTCTCACTGACCTACTAACTCTTATACTATTATTATCTCGCAAATATCGTTTTACCTCTCCAATAATCATTGGCACTGCATAAGTACTAAACTGTACATTTTGATTTAAGTCAAAATTATCAATTGCTTTTATTAATCCAACACATCCTACCTGAAACAAATCATCTGCATTTTCTCCTCTTCCGTAAAATCTTTGTATAACACTTAATACTAGTCTTAAATTTCCATTTATAAATGTATTTCTTGCTTCTTCATCTCCTGCCTTTATTTTTACAAAAAGTGCTTCCTTTTCTTCTTTACTTAGTAATGGTAAATTTGCAGTATTTACTCCACAGATTTCAACTTTATTTAGCAAAAAGAAAACCTCCTTTTTTTATACTTAATATAAGTATTACCTAAAAAGAAAGTTCTATTCCATTTATTTTTATTATTAATAATATTAACCAATTTTGCTCACAATATCTTTTTTCATTTTATTAATAATTTTCTTTTCTAATCTGGATATATAGCTTTGTGAAATACCGTAATTCGTCAGCTACTTCTTTTTGTGTTTTTTCTTTTCCAGTTTTAAATCCAAATCGCATTTCCATAATATTTTTTTCTCTATCATTTAATTTCAAAACTGCTGCTCGAAGTAAAGTTTTATCTACTTCATCTTCTAAATTTCTAGATGTAATATCTGGCTCTGTTCCTAATATGTCTGAAAGTAATAGTTCATTTCCATCTCCATCTTTATTCAATGGTTCATCTATAGAAATCTCACCTTTGATTTTATTACTTTTTCTTAAATGCATTAAAATTTCATTTTCTATACATCTAGAAGCATATGTAGCTAATTTTATTTTCTTTTCATTATTAAAAGTATTTACTCCCTTCATAAGTCCAATTGTTCCTATTGATATTAAATCTTCAATACCTATTCCAGTATTTTCAAACTTTTTTGCAATGTATACAACTAATCTTAAATTTCTTTCCACTAAAATCTGTCTTGCTTCTAAATTATTTTCCTCTGATAATTTTTTTATATAAAGTTCTTCCTCTTCTACTGGTAATGGTGGTGGAAGTGTTTGACTACCTGCTATGTAAAATATAGGTAAATATTCTATCTCATCATTATCATTTAAGTATTTTGCACATATAGTATTAATACTATTTTTTACAAAATCAATAATTTTCATTTGTTCCTCCTTTCCCCATGTCCAACAGGATTATCCATGTTTGAACATCATTAAACACTATACTAAATCAATTCCTAATAAAGCCCTATACTCTCCTCTTTTGGTCAATGATTTATTATATATTCCAATAATAACATTTTGTATTACTTTATTTTCTTCTTCATTTTTTATAATAATTTCTTCTGTTTTTATGCCTAGTAACATGCCATTTTGTTTTCCAAGTGAAGAAAATGGAATTACTTTTAATTTAGGCATATATTCTTCTTTAATATTTTCAGGTATTTCGCTAAAATCACCTCCTAAAATATTTTCTAGATGATTTAATATTTCTTTTGGTATACACTCATATAATAATGTGTGTTCTACTACAATCACAGGTGTATTGGTAATTGGCTCTCTTAAAAAATTCCCTGTATCTATCATAGCCTTTGTTTCTATTTGTTTATTGTTTAACTTTATCTTGATATCACAATACATATCTTTTGCTGATATCTTGTTTTTTACTATTTTAAATCCAATTGTAATAATCATAAATGCAATCATTGCTGATGCAAAAATAACTTTTAGTGAATTAGCATTTAATACTAATCCATTATTTTTTAATATCTCTTGTGGTTTTACAATATATATTAGGGAAAAAGCTGCACCACCAAAAACAAAAGATGTTAAATAAAAAATCAATGTATATTTAAATAATTTTTTAACACTTTTAGGATTAAATGATATGTAAATAATAATTAATGATAATATAAATTTAAGAAATATATTGGAATATATTTCTAAATTTGAAATATACGCTATAATTGTATATATAGCCCCTACTACACTTGCTAATATTAATTTTACATATTTTATTTTTATTTTTAAAATAATACCTGTTGCAAATAAAATAATATAATTCATTAACAAATTTTCGATTAATACAACATCAATATATATTGTCATCTACTAATCACCTGCTTATCTATTCTACTACCAATTATTTAAAAAAACTGTCCTTTCTTATTGTAAAAAAAAAGAAATAATCGATAAAATTCGATTATTTCTTTTAGATTTATAGAGTTTCTCTATTTTTCTTACATTTAATATTATTTTTTTATATCCAGTATATTTTCTGTTTATTTACATACCTTTATTTTTATTTTTTCTTAAAAAAGATGGTATATCTAAATCATTTTGTGAGTTATTTATTTCTGAACTTGCTGGAATAGAATTAATTTTCTTTTCCCAAGTTTTTGATACTAAATTATCTACACCTATACTTGATATTGTTTCATTTTTTTCAAATCCTGTTGCAATAACTGTAATTTGAATTTCATCTACCATTGTAGGGTCTGTTACTGTACCAAAAATAATATTTGCTTCTGGGTCAACACTACGTTGAACTAATTCTGCTGCTGTATTTACTTCATGTAATCCTAAATCTTCTCCACCTGTAATGTTAATAATAACTCCTTTTGCTCCTTCAATAGATGTTTCTAATAGTGGACTTTGTATAGCTTCTTTTGCTGCATCTTCTGCTCTGTTTTCTCCTGCTGCTTTACCAACACCCATATGTGCCATACCTTGATTTAACATTATTGTTTTTACATCTGCAAAGTCTAAGTTAACAAGTCCTGGAATAGCGATTAAGTCAGATATACCTTGTACACCTTGTCTTAATACATCATCAGCCATTTTAAATGCTTCTATAATTGATGTTTTTCTATCAATTATTTGTAATAATTTATCATTTGGTATAACAACTAATGTATCTACTTTTCCTTTTAAACTTTCTATTCCTCTTTCTGCTTGTGAAAGTCTCTTTTTTCCTTCAAATGTAAATGGTTTTGTAACAACACCTATTGTTAAAATCCCCATTTCTTTTGCAGCTTGTGCAACAACTGGTGCAGCTCCTGTACCTGTTCCTCCACCCATTCCAGCTGTAACAAATACCATATCTGCGCCTCTTAAAACTTCTGATAATTCACCTTTGCTTTCTTCTGCTGATTGTGCTCCGATGTCAGGATTTGCCCCTGCACCTAGTCCTCTTGTTATTTTTTCTCCTATTTGAATTTTTGTATTTGCTTTTGAAGTTTGAAGAGCTTGTCTATCTGTATTAACAGCAATAAAGTCTACTCCTTTAATTCCTGCCTCAATCATTCTATTAACAGCATTATTTCCTGCTCCTCCAACACCTATAACTTTTATTGTTGCTGTTCCATCCATCATTGCAATATTATTATCATCATTGTAATCCATCATTTAGTTTTTCCTCCCTTATCTTTTATATATTTAAAAATTAATATCTTATGTATAAAAAAACTCTTTTATTTTTTCTAAAATTGTTTTAAATACATTTTCATTGTTTTGTGTATCTATACTACTTGAAACAGTTTTTGCAAACGGCCTTGCCGCTATATATCTAACTAATGCATAACTTGTTCTATATGTTGGTTTTACAGTACTAATTGCTCTTCCTGTCGAAATTTTTACTGGAATATTTAAATTGATTTTTCCTGCTACATCACTTTTATTTATATTTACAATTCCTTGCCCTGTTAAAACAACATTATTAATTTTTTGTTTTAACCCATTATTAGTTATATCCTTACTAATAATGGAAAACATTTCTTCTATTCTTGCTTCTATAATTTCTATTAATTCTGAACTCTTTATAATTCTATTTTTATTTTCATCTTTTGAAGTATTTAATATAATGTCATTATCATTATCAATAAAAGATTTTAAAGCTAGTCCATATTGTCTTTTTAATTTGTCTGCCTCTTCTTCAGAAATATTTAATACTACTGCAATATCATTTGTAATGTTATCTCCTCCTAGTGGTATTGAATTAGTGTATATAAAACTATTTCCTTCAAAAACACCAATATCTATATTACCTGCACCTATATCTAATAACATGATATTATCATTCAATTCATTACTATCTAATATTAAATTTCTCTCTGCCAATGTAATTGGCACAATTCCATCCATTTCTAAACCTGCTTTTTTAAATATATTGTGCAATTGTCTTATATAATCTTTTTCTGCTAATATAATTTGTGCACTAATTGTAAAGCTCGAACTTAAATTTCCTACTGGGTCTGCTACTATTGTTCCATTATCCAATGTTATTTTATCTGGAACAATGTCGATTAATGTCTTTCCATCTGGTATTTCGATATCTTTTACTTGCATTATTGCACTTTGTACATCTCTAACAGATATTCCAGAATATTTATCTTTTACTTCTTTGGTTATAGAATTTTGGACAATTGTTACATATTTTCCTGGAATTGTTACATATGCTGAATTTATTTTTAAATTTGTTTCTTCTTCAGCATCTTTTATTGTTTTGGCTATACTTAAACTTATTTCATCTTCATTAATAATTTTGCATTTTTTTAGTCCACTACATTTATATGAGGTATTGCTTATAATTTCAATTTGACCAAAATTGTTGACTTCCCCTACAACAGTACAAACCTTACTTGTGCCAATATCAATACCTACTATGATATCACCTATTGCCAAATTAATTCCTCCATTTATTAGTATATTTTTTCTAAGTGTATATATATTACATTTTAAAAAAAATGTCAATAGTAATTGTAATATTTTTGTAACATTTTTGCAACAATGTTGTAATACTAAAATATTGTAACACTTAAAAATATAGTTTTCTTTTTTATTTCTTTTTTAATTAATATTTTACATTTAAATGTTATAATTCACAGCTAATAAATATTATTTTTTTGAATTAATGACGAATGTGCCATGGAATAGATATATAAATTCTTAGGTTTAAACAACTAATAATAACAACAGGCTCTGTTATTTAAAACTTAAAATTTATAATCTCATTCCCAAGGCACAAGCTGGTTGGAAAAGAATTAAATTTTATTTTTCAACTTTGTTTCTCTTTTTTTGATGTTTTTTCTTTTATCATATCTGTCCATTTTTCCACATAATATCTTCTGATACTTCCTAAATTCATAAACATTCTCCATACAAATACAACAATAGCAGCTAAATAAATATCTACATTTAATTTTTGTCCTAATATGGTCAATAATATTGCTAAAATTGCATTTCCAAAAAATCCTGATATAAAAATTTTTAAATCAAAATTCTTTTTGATAACAGACACTATTCCTCCAAATACAGAATCTAGTGCTGCTATAATAGCAATTGCTAAGTAACTTGAATATGTATAGGAAATAATAGGTGCATTTAAGCCTAAAATTGCTCCTAAAATACATCCTATTAATATTGCAATAAATATCATTTTATTTTCCCCCTACCTCTATTTTATATATTTTGTTTCAATCTCTCTATTATATTTCTTTATACTTACATCTTTATCTTTTTCAATAGTTACTGTATGTCCTAAAGTTTCTAATTCTTCCACTTTACCACCAGTTCCTGTTACTGCACTTTCCATATGAGATTGATTTCCTATTACTTTTATCACATAAGGTTCTAAAATTCTTCTTCCATTTATTTTTATAAATGAACCTGATGTTATATATACAATATCTGTTGTGTTTACAATTCGTTCATCATTAATTGATATTGCCTCAGCACCTGCAAATTTTAGAGCATTTACGATAATTAATAAATCATCAGCTGTAATTGAAGAAGTACCTTTACCACTTTTTAAGGTTATAGTTATCCCTTCTCCCTGCACATCTGTTAATCCTAATAAGGTATTAGTCTGTTTTAACTCTTTTTGTAACAGTTGACTTGCTTCATTATTTGATTTTTCATCATTTTTATATTCTTCAATTCTTTTAGCTATTTCTTGATATTGCTCTTCTATTTCTTCATATCTTGTTTTCCAATTCGCTAATTCTGTCTTTAATTCTGATTCCTGCATCTCTTCAATTGCTGTTATATCTGTTTCATTTACAACTTTAAATTGCATCATCATAACTGTTACTAGTGCAAAACATGCAATACCAATTGTAATTGTCATAGCAATTTTACCTTTTCTCATCTTTTTATCATTCCTTATACAATATATTTAGCTTTTTAAGGTTACCTTTAAACCTTTACACAAAATTTATTTATAATATAATTTTTATATTATTGTATTTTTTTATTATCTTATTCTTCTATGTTTTGTGCATATTTAAAATTAATTACACCTGAATATTTTGGTATTGTAACATTATTTGATTTTTCTAAATTAACACCTACACCTTGGCTTCTCATTAATTCTAAATATCCACCTATTCTTTCTAATCCTGCCAAATATTCAGGAAGGCCAATTGCTTTTATAACAAATGGTGCTCCTATTCTTTCCCCATTAATATCAATTGTATTTCCTCTACATGAAATTGCTGTTGTTGATACCCATCTTTGGTCATTTATAGATATAGCTTCAGCACCTGCATTAATTAATTCATTTATAACACTTAAAATATCTAAATCATGTACAATTAATTGACTTGGATTTAATGCAGAAGTTGCTATTCCAGTTCCATCTGTTAAAGTAATAATTACACCTGCCCCTGTTACTTCTGTCATTCCTGTTAATTTATTTCCCTCTGTAATTTTTTGTTGCATTTTTTTTAATTCTGAATCATTTTGTGTAGCTTCTTCTCTTTGTTTTTCCAATTCTTTTTCTGCTTTTTCCAATTCTACAAATCGATTATCATATCTTTCTTTATATTTTAATATTTCATTTCTTAATTCATTTGCTTCTTGATTCTGACTAATTGTAAAGTTTGTATTTCGAATAGTTCTAACTTGTACAACAATTCCTAAAGATAATGCAAAACACATTATTCCTAAAATTATGCTAATTAACTTTTTATTTGGCATATTTTCACCTCTTTATATATTATACTTTTTCTCTAAAATATACTCTAAAGTCATTATTTAAATCTCCATTTGCAAAGATTTCTCCTTCAATATCTTTTTCTTCTTCTATTATTGCCATAACATATAACATCTTATTACTTAGATTAGAAGCATCTCCTAAATGAATTGTTTTTTTCTCTTCTTGCATATATATAATATAATCATTCTTATTACTAATGTCAATACTTGTGACTACTTCAACTAATTTAGAATCTTTAAATGCATTCATAATTTTTAATATGGTTTCTAATGAACTTAAATCTGCTTCTATAATTCTATTTTTAACTTTTATATTTTCTTCTGATGTTTGTAGTCCATATATAATTGGTAGTTTCAATTCATTTTGTGTAATTTCTAATATATATCCTTGTGTATTAATATAAGCAAATTCTCCAAGTACTGGTATACCAAACTTAGGCTCTCTTTCTATTACTTCTATTTGTACTTTATTTGGTATTACTCTTTTTATTTTTACATCTTCTATATATGCATTTTGTTTTATATTATTACATGCTTTTGTTCCTATAAATCTAAATATATTTTCGTTTTTACTAATACTTGATAAACTAATTATAGTATCACTAGATACTATTTTATTATTTAATGTTTCTATTTCTGTTATATTAAAAATTGGTGAACATGTTGTAAATATAACTGCTCCTATAATAATTCCTAATAATAAAGTAAATTTTACAATTTTTTTTATTTTCTTCATCAATTTATTTTTCTTTATTTGTTTTTTAGTAAGCTCTTTTCTCTTTTTTTCTTCTTGTTTTATTTTATTTTTATTTGTCATTCCAATAACAGTTTCTGTATCAAAGTCAAATTTATCATCAAACTTCTGCCTTTTTCTTTCCTCTATTCTTTGTTCTCTTTCTTTCACTTTTTTCCTTTTTGTAATTTCATCAATTGTTTCTTCTTGTCCATTATCAAAATAATATAAATTTACTTCTTGCTCTTTTTTAACATTTTGCTTTTTTGACAATTTTATACCTCCTTACATAAAAAAATTTTTTCTATATTGACCTTATATAAGATTTTTCTACATAATGTTCTTTTGTTTTTTTTATTTAAGGGTATGATAATGTCTTTATTATGATTTTTTTATTGTATAATCACACCCTTAGGTTTGTTTTATTGTAGTTATTTATTATTTCTTGTAATCTAAATGTTTTATTATATTTCCATTAATATTTTGTATTTTATTCTCAAAGTTGTCATATCCTCTTAAAATATATTCTATATTTTCCACTTTTGATTCTCCTTTTGTGGATAATGCGGCCATAACTAATGCTGCACCACCTCGTAAGTCAGTTGCTTTTACATTTGCATTATATAATTTTCTAACTCCTTTTATAATAGCTGTTCTTCCTTCTATTGTAATCTTAGCTCCCATTCTAATCAATTCTTGTGTATATTTATATCTATTTTCAAATATATTTTCTACAACTACAGATGTTCCTTTTGCAATTGTTAATATTGTTGCAAATATAGATTGCATATCCGTTGGAAATCCTGGATATGGCATTGTTTTTATATCTGTTGCCTTTAATCGTTTTGGTGCATTTATTTCTAATTTATTTGCTTGAATATCAATTTTACAACCACATTCTTCTAATTTATTAACAATTGGCACAATATGAGCATTATTTATATTTTCTAAAATTAAGTTTCCATTTGTCATTGCTGCCATACATAAAAATGTACCTGTTTCAATTCTGTCTGGCATAATATTATAACTAACATCTTTCAAATGTTTTACACCAATTACTTCAATTTTATTAGAGCCTGCTCCTTTTACTTTTGCTCCCATTTTATTTAGAAAATTTTGTAAATCAATAATCTCAGGTTCTCTTGCAGCATTTGTAATAATGGTTGTTCCTTCTCCCAAACAACTTGCAAGTATTGCATTTTCAGTTGCTCCAACACTTGGAAATTCAAAGTCAATTTTTTCTCCGTTTATTTTATCACAACTACATGCTATTTTTCCATAGTTTTTATCAATATTTATTCCTAATTTTTCAAATGCTTTTAAATGTAGGTCAATTGGTCTTGTTCCAATATCACATCCTCCTGGATAAGATAAAGCACACTTTCTATATTTTCCTAGCAAACTTCCTGCAAAAATAACAGAAGACCTCATTTGTCTCATCAATTCTTCTGGTATTTCATATTTATTAATATTTTTTGTATTAATAATTACCTTATTATTCTTTTTAGTTACTTTACCTCCTATTTGTCTTAAAATTTCAAACATCATTTGTGTATCATGGATATTTGGTACATTATATAAAGTAGTTTCACCACCATTTAATATAGTTGCTGCAATAATTGGTAAACTAGAATTTTTAGAGCCTGAGATTTTTACTACTCCCTCTAGTCTATTCCCTCCTTGTATTATGTAACTAGACATTTTTTCTCCTCCTTTATGTTTTTGTTATATCTTATGTTTTCTTTACATAAAAAGTGTATTTTTATTTTAAAAATTTATAATCTATGTAACAAGCTAAAGAAATGATGTAAAAAATAATATTTGTTAACTATGTATTGTAACAAAATATATGTTAAAAAAAGTTGATATATAAATATTCTTGACTTCTTCTCCTTTTTATATTATTATGTTTTTAGTAAATTTAAGGGGGAAGATTTTATGTCTAATATTATGTCATATTTATTTGAAACAAAAGCTGTAAGATTTTGTGAAGAAAACAAACCTTTTTGGTATACATCTGGTAAAATAGGACCATATTTTATTAATACTCATTTTGTTTATGGAAGTGAAAAAGATGCAAGTGAACTATTAACTTTTATTGATGAATGTTTAAATGATAAATTAAACTTACCAGAAAAAGTTTTTCAAAAAGTTCTTAAACAATATAAAGAAAATGAAATTTATCATAATGTTATTGATACAATGAAAGATTATATTATTAATCATATTAATGTAGAAGAAATTGATTATATCTCTGGTGGAGAGAGAAGAGATTGGTTTTTCTCAAATATTATTGCCTATCTTTTAGATAAACCTCATATTTCTATTTATAAAGATTTATCAACAGTTGTTAGTGATAGTAAATTCGAGAAATCAGAAACTATAACTAATATTGAAAACAAAAAAGTATTACATATTGCTGATTTAGTAACAGTTGCTTCTAGCTATATTAGAGCTTGGATACCTGCTATCAAAAATATTGGTGGACAAATGTGTTGGTCTTGTGTTGTTGTTGACCGTATGCAAGGTGGAAAAGAAAAAATTGAAGCTGAAGGTGTAAAAGCTTTTTCATTAGTTAATATAGATAATACATTATTTGAAACTGCCTTTAAAAATGATATTATTAATGAAAATCAATTACAAATGTTAAAAAAATTCTTTAAAAATCCTGATGAAACAATGAAAGAATTTTTAATACAATTTCCTGACTTCTTAGAAAATGCATTAAATTCTGATGAAAAAACAGCTAAAAGAGCTAAACTTTTAATTGATGGTAATTTATATGGGCTTAATTAATATAATGTAGATAAAGCTAAAGGGGCTGTAAAAAAAGTCCATTAGAAAAATGAGATTTAAGTTATAATTTTAAC
>CANAUI010000047.1 GCA_947364715.1 uncultured Clostridium sp. | reverse complement strand
AAAGGCTAATATTTGAAGTAATACCTAGCATTTCATAATACTAGGTATTAACACATAAATTTTTAAGCGATTGCCATACAAATAATCAGACAAGCAGATAAATTAGAAGAATATTCTATAAATGATTTTGATGAAATAAAAGATTTTATAAATTTAGATATTATTACTGATAAAAAAATGCGTGAATATTTAAATTTAAATAAAGAGGAGAGATTAAAAATAACATTACAACAATTATTAGAAGAGACATTGAAAAAAGGTCATATTGATGATGAAATGACTTCTTTAGAATATTCCAATAAAATGAAAAGAATTCATCATAATCATATATTTTTTATAGATAATGATGGAAAAAAAGGTCTATTAACTGGCGAAAATGAAGAAAGAATTACAGTTATTATAAGTAGAATTTTTGAATACTATATGTTAAATCATGATAAAGTTCCATCAAAATCTATGCATTATATATATCCTGTTCATCAGAAAAATGTAGGAGAAAGGGTGGTATTAGAAAAATATTCAGATGGAGAAAATGTAATACCAGAAGAAAAAGTGATTGATTATATTTGTCAAATGAGTAATGAATTTGCCGAAAAATCATATTACAAATTGGTCAAAGAAAGATTAGTAAAAGGAGAGGGATATGGTGTTCTTCCAATAACTGAACAAGAAATCTCAGAAATAATGAAAAAAACTCTTTCAAAAGAAATTAATTTTATAAGACTATGTGAAGAAAAAGATGGAACAGAACATTCGAAAGAAGAATGTAAGAAAAAATTTGAAGAAACCACAGAAAAACTAAAAAAGGAAATTTTAACATCTAAAGCAAGAAAAAGAATACAATATGTACGTACATTACATGAAAGAGAAAACAAAATAGATTTAAGATTATTAGAACTTCTTAACTATTATGATAATAATCCTGAAAAAAGAATAGAAATTAATGATGATAAAAGAAAACAAGTAGCTATAAATCTTAAAAATAAATGGCAAAAAAGTGAGCTTGATGAAAGAAAATAAATTGTTGACAAAAAGTCATCTTGACTTAAAGTTTTACTTAATATACAATAATTAGGAAAACTAAGGGAGGAATTTAATATGAAAATACAATATAAAGATAAAATAATTGAACTAGATAAACCAATGACAATTTGTGAATTATTAAAAGAGGAAATTGAAAATAGTGAAAATACAGTAGTAGCAGGTATTTTTAATAATGAATATAAAAATTTAGAATCAGTAATAGAAGAAGATGGAAAGATAGAATTAATTGATATTTCTTCAAAAGAAGGTATGAAAGTATATAGAAGAACATTAGTATATATAGTAGGAAAAGCTTTTGAAAATATATGTCCAAATAAAAAAATGGAAGTTAATTATCAATTATCTAATGCCATGTTTTGTGATTTAATAGATGAAGAAGTAACAGATACATTTTTAGAAGAATTAACACAAGAAGTAAGTAAAATTGTAAAAGAAAATCTTCCTATTAGGCAAATAATTATGAATAGAGAAGAAGCAATAAAATTTTTTAATGAAACAAAAACATCAAAAGGAAGATTACAATTAGATTTAGATAATAATGATGAAATTTTTATGTATTATTGTGAAGACTATTATAACTATTGTTATGGAACATTGGCTAATAGAACAGGTGCAACACCAATATTTGAAATTGCAAAATATAATGATGGATTTTTAATAGGATATCCAAGTCAAAGTAATCCAAAAGAAATGTCTAAATTTGAGAAAAATAAAAAACTAGCTTGGGCAATGGAAGAATATGATGATATAAATAAAATTATGAAAATGGAAAGAGTATATCGTATTAATGAAGCTATAAAAGCAGGAACAGTTAAAGACATTATTTTGTTGGCAGAAGCTTTACATGAAAAGAAAATAGCTAAAATTGCAGATAATATAGCAAAAAATAAAAATATAAAAATGATATTAATTGCTGGACCTTCATCATCAGGAAAAACAACATTTGCACAAAGATTAGGAATTCAATTAAAATTAAATAGAATAAAACCAGTAACAATTTCTGTAGACAATTATTTTGTGGAAAGAAAAGATACACCAAGAGATGAACATGGAGAATATAATTTTGAATGTTTAGAAGCAATTGATTTAGAATTATTTAATGACCATTTAACAAAATTATTAAAAGGAGAAGAAGTAGAAATACCAGAATTTGACTTTTATGAAGGAAAGAAAAGATATAATGGTAAAAAAATAAAATTAGAAGAAGATGAAATATTGGTTATAGAAGGAATTCATTGTTTAAATGATAAATTAACTAGTAAGATACCAGCAGAGCAAAAATATAAAGTATATATAAGTGATTTAACTGTATTAAATTTAGATAGATTTAATAGAATATCTACAACAGATACAAGATTAATGAGAAGAATTGTGAGAGATTATCAATTTAGAGGATATTCAGCTAAAAATACAATTGCAACATGGAATAAAGTAAATGAAGGTGAAAAGAAAAATATATTTCCATTTCAAGAAGAAGCAAACTTTATATTTAATACATCATTAGTATATGAAATTGGAGCTTTAAAACCAATTATAATGCCATTATTAAAAGAAATTACTAAACAAGATTCAGAATATGCAGAAGCATCTAGAATAATGAATATGTTAAAATATTTTGAGGAAATACCAAAAGAATACATACCAACAAACTCTTTATTGAAAGAATTTGTTGGAGGAGGAGATTTTAAATATTAATTTTAAAAATCATATATAATACCTTAAGTTGACAGAATTAAGCAAATAAAGGTATTACAACCAGTTTTGGCCTTGAGAAAGGAATGAGATAAAAAATGGAAAGTAGGAAATTCACAGAAATAGATGAAGAATTTATATGCGAAAATTGTGGAAAAAAAATATCAAAACTAGGTTATTCTTGCCGTGACCATTGCCCATATTGTTTACATTCAAAACATGTGGATAAAAACCCAGGAGATAGACAAGAAGATTGTCATGGCGATTTAGAGCCTGTGTCTTTAGAAATTCATGGAAAAAAGGGGTATGTAATTATTTATAGATGTAAAAAATGTGGAGCAATTAGAAAAAATAAATCAGCAAGAGATGATAATATGGATTTAATTATAGATTTAAGTAGTAAACAGATTTAAAAAACAAATATTAAAATAATATAAAAGACATACATATATATGCTAACCTTTAGCTTTATATAGTATGTCTTTTTGTTAAATTTCTTTATTTAAATTTCCATTTGTATAATCATTGCCATCAAATCTTTGGTTATTATGTATTCTATAAATAATTTCATTTATTTCATTAATTGTTTCATCTAAAATATCAACTCTTACATAATTAGTATTAAATTCTTTTGGGAAAATAGAAGTTATTTTACTATTAAAAATAGTTGTAACAGTCTGAATATTATCAGGCAAAATTCTAAAGTTCATGTTTAGACGGTCTTTTAAATAATATTCATTATTTGTAATACATTTTTGTTTACAAGTTGGATAACATTTATCTGTTTCACCCAAAAGACAATAATTCATATTTAGAAGAGGAGTTCTACCATAAATAATAATTTCATTTGGTAAATCTACATAATTGCATAAATTATGAATCATTGATTTATTTAATTCAGGAGATATTGTATATTTACAAATTCCTAATTTTTTTAACTCTTTTATTGTATGAGAATTATATACATTAAAGGTATAATTAGTAATTAATTCTAAGTTTTTATTCATGTCAGAGAAAAGAGTGTTTAATAATTTTAGGTTACAAATATTAGAAATAACAAATCCTTTAATATCATAATTACTTAGAGTAGCTTCTATATTATTAGATAATAAATTTTTGTAATTCGATTTTATAATAGTTGGCATATAAATATATACATTAAATTTTTTATCTAAAATATGTAAAATTTCTTGATAATCTTTCATAGAAAAATATTTTAAAGGTATATATACATTTTCGATGTCATTAAGCTTGGAATAGTCATAATCTTTATGTAAAATATTTAACAAAAGAGATAATTTTGCTTTTTTAATAAGATGATTAGTATTAAAAAACTGTTCTGCTTGTGAATTATCATATTTTGTTAAATTATTAGATGTCTCATTATTATTTTCCACTTTTTTATCTATTTCTAAAGATGTTCTTGTCATTGTCTTAATAGCATATTGTTCTACCATTTGTAAAATTGTTCTTCTTAAATCATTTAAAGTACTTAATTTTGGTATAAATATATTATTATCTAAATCGATATTTAAGTTTTTAAAAGCATAAGGTGTAGAGCCTGTTTTAGAAAATTGTGTTATTATAGTATTTTTATCTATTGGTCGTGTTTTAGCTTCTAAAGGAATAATATCAGAAGTATATTGTATTTTTAAATTTTTATATAATTCAATATTGCTACCAGATGTAACTGTAATAGAAATAGGTTGGTTTTCTTTAATTATGATATGACAATTCAAAAATACTTTTCTGTTTTCTTTTGAATAAGTATTTTGAGCCAAAAGATTTAATTTTTTAGAACTTATTTTATAAATTTGATTGCCTAAATTGATATTTCCTTTCATTCTACCAATAATAACTGTTTGACCAATTTTAGTATATTTAATATTTTTCATGTTAGTATCCATTAATTCTGAAATAGTATAAGTTCCTGATTCTTTTTCTAAAGCTATAGTATCTCCAATATCAATTGATTCATTTATTTTAACTGTAATATATCCTTTTTTTTCATTATATTTTTGTACTTTACCTAAAAATAAGCCCATATTATTTGGTTTTTCTTTAAATACTAGATTTCGGTTAGCTTCATTACTTAAATGGCCAGAAGAAGACATACCTCTATTAAATACTTGTAGTAATTCTTTTTTATCATTTTCATCAATTACATACTCACTACCAGATAAAGCTAAATCAATATATTTTCGGTAAAGTCTTGTAACAGTTGCCACATATTCAGGTGATTTCATACGACCTTCAATTTTAAAAGATTTGATACCAGTTTGTATTAAAGCTGGAATAAATTCTAAACCACATAAATCTTTTGTGCTTAACAAATATCCTGAATTTATAGAATTATTATTTTCTAATAATTCAAAAGGAAGTCGACAAGGACCTGCACATTTTCCTCTATTTCCAGAACGTCCACCTAACATACTAGAAAATAGACATTGACCAGAATAAGAAATACAAAGTGCTCCATGAATAAAAGTTTCTATTTCAATATCTGTATTTTTACAAATATAATCAATTTCATTAACAGAAAGTTCTCTTGCAAGAACAACTCTTTTAAAACCAAGTTCTTGTAATTTTAAAGCACCATTTAAGTTATGAACAGTCATTTGTGTGCTACCATGAATTGGTAAATTAGGGAATTTTTTTATTAATGCCATAGCTAATCCTAAATCTTGAACAATAATTGCATCAATTCCAAATTCATAAGCTTTTTGAGCAATTTGCATGGCAGATTCAAATTCTGTATCTGTAACTAATGTATTTAATGTTAAATGAGTTTTGACACCACGAATTTTTGCATATTGAATTGCTTTTTCTAAATCTTCAAGAGAGAAGTTAGTTGCAAAAGCTCTGGCACTAAATATATCAGCACCAAAATAGACACTGTTTGCACCATTTTGTACAGCAGATTTTAAACATTCAAAATCACCAACAGGTGAAAGTAGTTCGACCATAATTTTACCACCTTTTTAATTTTACCTAATTATACCATAAAATATTTTAAAATTCTACATTATATTAAGACCTTGTGTTTAAAAAAAATACAGTTCACAACTGATAAATATTATCTTTTTCGAATTAACGACGAATGTGCCGTGGAATAGATGTATAAATTCTTAGTTTTAAATAACTGAGGAAGCGTGATAACGAGAGGCTCGGTTATTTAAAACTTAGAATTTATAATCTATGTAACAAGCCGAGGAGATAATGAAAAAAAGATAATATTTATCAGTTGTGAATTATAACTTTAAAAATATTTCGTAAAAATATTTTAATTTGTTTGCTTGAAATGTAAAAAAAATAGTATATAATATAAAACATAGATAAGGGGAAAAAGGAGCAAAGATACATGCAAGAAATGGAAAAAGCAAAAAAAGTAGGAGAAATATTTTCTGACTATCAAACAAAATCCAATATACAATATGCAAATGTCAAAGGACTAAATGTTATAAAAAAAAGCAATACACTAGAAGTTATATTGTATTTTGATGAATATATAGAAATTAAAGAAATATGGTTTTTTGAAAAATTTTTAATTGAAAGATTTCACTTTGAACATATTGACATGATTATAAAATATCATGAAGGAATTACAATAAAAGATATTAAAACAGAGTGGAGAAATATTATTGCATATATGTCTCATAAATATCCATTAATGAAACCAATGCTTTTATTAAAAAGTGAAATAGAAGTAGAGCAAAATGAAGTTAACATCAAAATGCATATAAGAGGAGCAGATTTTTTAAAAGCAAAAAAAACAGATAAAGAATTAGAAAAAGTTTTAAAAAACTTATTTGGAAAAGAATATAAAGTTAGTATTACAGAACAATTATCTAAAGAAGAAATGGAAGAAATGAGATATGAAATTAAGCAAGTAGAAGAAAAAGCAATTGCTCATATTGAAGAATTAAATTCTGAAAGACAAAGAGAAAATGCAAACAATGAAAAAATTGATGAATATGGAAACATACCACAATACAGTGACCCAGATTATGTACCACCAACAGATATGGAAGGATATATTCCAGAAGAGGCTATGGATGAAATACTACCAGTAGATGGAATAGAGAACTTTCAAGAACAAGAATATATTATGGGAAAACCATCAAAAGCAAAAGAAAATAAAGTATTAATTAAAGATATTACAGCAAGTAATTCTAGGATTACAATAGAAGGAAGAGTTTTGACAAGTGAATGTCGTGAAACAAGAACTGGAAAAGGAATGTTAATTTTTGATATTTATGATGGAACAGGAACTATTACTTGTAAATCTTTTGCGAAAGATGTAACTGAAGGGAAAGAAATTATTAATAAAATTCAAAATGCAAAAGTAATTAAAACAATTGGAAAAGCAGGTTTAGATGCATATGCTGGAGATGTTACTATAATGGCAAATACTATAATGGCAAGTAATATGGAAGCACCAGAATTACCAGAAGAAGATGAAAGTACACCATTAATATTAGGCATGAATCAAAATATTACAGAACCATTAGTAAAAATTGCGGAATTAAATGTAGATGATGGAAAAGTATCTATTGAAGGTGAAGTTATAGATATGGAAGATAGGGAGTTAAAGTCAGGGAAGACTTTACTTAGTTTTGATATCTATGATGGAACAAGTAGTATGACTTGTAAAGCATTTTTAAATAAAGATAATAGTAAAAGAGTAATTAAAAGAATTAAAAATGCAAAAGGACTAAAAATAGTAGGAACAGCACAAATGGATTCATTTTCAAATGAATTGACTATTATGGTAAATACAATTGTAGAGGGAGAAGGAATTAAAAAAGTAATAAGAGAAGATAATGCACAAATCAAAAGAGTAGAACTTCATATGCATACACAAATGAGTCAAATGGATGCTATGACTTCAGCAACACAATTAATAAAAAGAGCTATGAAATGGGGAATGAAATCAATTGCTATTACAGACCATGGTGTTGTACAGTCTTTTCCAGAAGCACATAAAATGTTAGGATATAATAATCCAGATATGAAAGTTATTTATGGAGTAGAGGCATATTTAGCACCAGACAATACTAAAACAGTATATAATGGTAAAAAGCAAAGTATTGATACAACTTATTGTGTATTAGACTTAGAAACTACAGGATTTTCAGCAACTACTGAAAAAATAACAGAAATCGGAGTTATGAAAATAAATAATGGAGAGGTAATTGATAAATTTAGTTGTTTTGTAAATCCTGAAAAACATATTCCAGAAAGAGTTACACAAGTTACAAATATTACAGATGAAATGGTAAAAGATGCAGAAACAATTGATAAAGTATTTCCAAAATTATTAGAATTTTTGGGAGATGATAAAAAAACTGTTATTGTAGCACATAATGCAAATTTTGATGTGGGATTTTTAAAACAAAATGCAAAAGTATTAGGTTATAATTTTAATTATACATATTTAGATACTTTAAGTTTAGCAAAAGATTTATTTCCAGACTATAAAAAATATAAGTTAGGAAAAATTGCAGAAAACTTAGGAATAAAAGTAGAAGTAGCACATCGTGCTTTAGATGATGTAGATACAACAGTAAAAGTATTTAAAGTTATGGTAGATATGTTAAAGAAAAAAGGAGCAACTATTGTAGAAGATATTGATATAGTGGCAGGAAGTGAACAAGCTAAAAAAGAGGAATACAAAAAGCTAAAAACTTATCATGCAATTATATTAGCAAAAAACTATGTAGGACTAAAAAATCTATATAAATTAGTATCTTTATCACACTTACATTATTTTTATAGAAAACCACGTATATTAAAAAGTTTATATAAGAAATATTCAGAAGGGCTAATTCTTCGGAAGTGCTTGTGAAGCAGGAGAATTATATCAAGCAATTGAACTTGGAAAAACAGATGAAGAAATAGAAGAAATTGCCAATGATTATGATTATTTAGAAATTCAACCAATAGGTAATAATCAGTTTTTAATTAGAAATGGAACTGTTACAGATGAAGAAGCTTTAAGAGATATTAATAGAAAAATTGTAGAATTAGGAGAAAAACTAAATAAACCAGTTGTAGCTACATGTGATGTACATTTTATGGAGCCTCAAGATGAGATTTATAGACGTATTTTAGAGGCAGGACAAAAATATGATGATGCAGATAATCAAGCACCACTATATTTAAGAACAACAGAAGAAATGCTAGAGGAGTTTAGTTATTTAGGAAAAGAAAAAGCATATGAAGTAGTAGTAACTAATACCAATAAAATATCAGACATGTGTGACCAAATTAGTCCGATATCACCAGAAAAATGTCCACCACATATTCCAGGATGTGAACAAACCATAAAAGATATTGCTTATAGCAAAGCACATGAGCTATATGGAGATACATTACCAGAAATTGTACAAACTAGACTAGATAAAGAATTAGATTCTATTATTAAAAATGGATTTTCTGTTATGTATATTATTGCACAAAAACTGGTATGGAAATCTAATGAAGATGGGTATATTGTAGGGTCTAGGGGGTCTGTAGGGTCATCTTTTGTAGCTAATATGACAGGAATTACAGAAGTAAATTCGCTTCCAGCACATTACAGATGTCCAAATTGTAAATATTCAGATTTTACTGATTATGGTGTAAAAAATGGATTTGACTTACCAGATAAAGAATGTCCAAAATGTGGGCACAAACTAGATAAAGATGGAATGGATATTCCATTTGAAACTTTCTTAGGATTTAATGGTGATAAAGAGCCAGATATAGATTTAAATTTTTCAGGGGAATACCAAGCAAAAGCACATAAATATACAGAGGTTATTTTTGGAAAAGGGACTACATTTAAAGCAGGAACAATCGGTACAGTTGCTGACAAAACAGCATATGGGTATGTAAGAAACTATTATGAAGAAAGACATATTCCTATTAACCAAGCAGAAATTAAAAGAATATCACATGGTTGTACAGGTATAAAAAGAACAACAGGACAACATCCAGGAGGAATTATTGTTGTTCCAAAAGGAAGAGAAATTTACGAATTTTGTCCAGTACAACATCCAGCAGATGACCCAAATTCAGATATTATTACAACTCATTTTGATTATCACTCAATTGACCAAAATTTATTAAAACTAGATATACTAGGACACGACGATCCAACAGTTATAAGAATGTTACAAGATATTACAGGAATAGACCCAACTAAAATTCCATTAGATGATAAAGAAACAATGTCTATTTTTAGTTCAACAGATGCATTAGGAGTAACACCAAAACAAATTGGTTCAGAAGTAGGAAGTTATGGTATACCAGAATTTGGAACAAAATTTGTAAGAGGTATGTTAGTTGATACAAGGCCAACAACATTTGATGAATTAATTCGTATATCACGGATTATCACATGGTACAGATGTATGGTTAGGAAATGCACAAAGTTTAATTGAAGATGGAACTGTAACATTAGCAGAGGCAATTTGTTGCCGTGATGATATCATGATATATTTAATTAAACAAGGATTACCACCAAATCCTGCTTTTAAAATTATGGAAACAGTTCGTAAAGGAAAGGCATTAAAAGACCCAGAAAAATGGAAAGAATATACAGAGTTGATGAGAGAACATAATGTGCCAGAATGGTATATAAAATCTTGTGAAAAGATAAAATACATGTTCCCAAAAGCACATGCTGCAGCTTATGTAACTAATGCTTTTAGAATTGCATGGTTTAAAGTACATGAGCCAAAAGCATATTATACAGCCTTTTTCTCAATTAGAGCATCAGATGAATTTGATAGTGAAATTATGATATTTGGAGAGGAAAAAGTAAAAAATAAAATGAAAGAAATAGATTTACAAGGAAATAATGCAACACCAAAAGATAAAACAATGTATCCTGTATTAGAATTGGTATTAGAAATGTATGAAAGAGGTATCAAATTTTTACCAATTGATTTATACAAATCAAGTGCTACAAAATTCCTTGTAGAAGAAGATGGAATACGCCCACCTTTAAATAGTATTGCTGGACTTGGAACAGTAGCGGCATTAGGAATTGAAAGTGCTAGAAAAGATGGGAAATTCATGTCTATTGATGATATGAAAATTAGGTCAAAAGTGGGAGATTCAGTAGCAGAGTTATTAAAGAAATTTGGTTGTTTAGATGGTATGAGCCAAAGCAATCAATTAAGTTTATTTGGATAAATTTTAGTATCTAAAACTAAGAATTTATACATATAAAAACTAAATTATAACTATTAATTTATTAAATTAATTAAGAAAAGGAAAATAAAAATAATGAAGATTGATTTTCATACACATGGGAAATTATCAAGTAAATTACCCTTTAAGAAAGAAGAGTTTGCTAATAGAATAAATGAAGCAAAAAATGAAGGAATAGATAGCTTAGTATTAACAGAACATTGCCATGCAAATAACTTTATAGAGGCATATGAATTTTTAAGTAGAAATTATAAATATATTAATGATTATTATGATGTAGATGGTGTTAAAGTATTTACAGGTATAGAAGTAACTACAAATGAAGAATTAGATATTCTTATTATAGGAAACAGAGAATACATAGTAGCACTAAGAGAAAAAATAGAAAATAAAAAAGCAGAACAAAAATTTATAAATATAATAGATTTGTTTAATATGCTAGATTCTAGTAATTTACTAATAATAATTGCTCATCCGTTTAGAAGACATACAACATTTCCAAATATTGATAAAAATATAATAGAACGAATTGATGCTATAGAATTTAATGCTACTGATTTATATAATAAAGGTATAACTAATATGAAGAATAAAGTTATTAAATTAGGAGAGTTACTAAATGTTCCAATTACTGGTGGAAGTGACTCACATTATTTTATACAAATAGGTAGTATAAAAAATAATTTTAGTATAGAGTGTACTACTATTCAAGAGATAAAAGAACAAATTAAAAAGAATAATTTTACAGTTGAAATATCAGATAATTTAGAAATTAGGGTTAAAAGCTCAAAGATTATAAAGAAACTTATAAAATTATTAGAAGGTAATAACTAAAAGTAAGGAAAGTATAATCAATTTAAAGTGTAACAAAGGAGGAAAACTGGAATGAGAGATATGAGAGGGATTACATTGATAGCGCTAATTATAACAATCATCATTTTGTTAATATTAGCAGGTGTGTCAATAGGAATGCTAACAGGAGAAAATGGAATATTAACAAAAGCAAATAATGCAAAAATAGAAACAGCAGTATCAGCAGTAAAAGAGAATTTACAATTAGAACAAATGGAAAAGACAATAAATGAGGAAAAAGTAACACCAGAAACATTACTAGCAGATGGAAGAGTGAGAAGAACAATGCAACAAAAAGAAGATGGGAATTATTATATGTATTATGCATTAAAAGAAAGTGCAGTTGAAGGGATGCAAGGACTAGGAAAAGGAAATATAGCGAGCTTAAAAGATGTATTTTTAATAGATGATAATTTAAAGGTAAAATATATAGCAAGTGATGGAAAAGAATATGGAGATAATATAAATAATAAAATATTAGAAGATGAAACAGAAATAAGATTTTCAAGTAAAGCATTTAGTGAATATATATCAAAAATATCTGGTGCAACAGAACATGAAATGAAATTCAAATGGATGAAGAATCAAACAAGTTTAACTATAGAAGATTCTTCTATAACAAGTTTAGAAGATTTAATATTTTTTCCTAATTTAGAAATATTGACTTTAAGATATTTAGAATTAGATAATTTAGATGGAATAGAAAATTGTACAAAATTAAAAAATTTTAGAAAAATGTGGGGGACAAATATAAAGGATTATGATAAATTATCAAAATTAAATAATCTAAGAGAAATACATTTAAACCAAGGAAAAACTGAAGATTTTAATAATTTCATAGATAGCATAGAAAAATTACCTAATTTAGCATTTGTTGATATAGATGATTGCAAATGGATAAAAGATATAACACCTATAAAAAAGTTAAATAATATAACTGAATTAAGGATTGGTAGAATAACGATTTCTGATTTAAATAGTATAAGTAAATTGATAAATTTAAAAAATTTACAGTTAGATTCAGTGAATTTAAATAATATTGATGGAATAGAAAATCTTGCAAATTTAGAAACATTATCTTTATATAATAATAAAATAGAAAATATTGAAAAAATATCAAATTTAACAAAATTAAAAACTTTAGGTTTGGGAAATAACAATATATCAGATATAACACCTTTAAGTTTAAATGTAAAGTTAACTTCATTAGATTTAAGAGGAAATATTAATATAGATGCAAATAGAAATAATTACACAGGAAAAAAATTAGAAGCATTA
>CANAUI010000046.1 GCA_947364715.1 uncultured Clostridium sp. | reverse complement strand
TAAGTGAAATATGTGCATAATAAACCGGAAATTTATTATTGCCATTTATATTTAATGCTTTAATTTTTTTTCTTAATTCCATTCCTTTATTGGTTAATGTATATTTATTACTATATCTAGCAGATATAATTATAAAACGAATAATATTTGCCACACTAACTATAGATATAAATAATAAAATTGTTACACTTGTTTCTACAATAGTTATAAGTGAATCTAATGATACCATTCAAGTTGTAATTTAAGTATATCTGCAGTTACAGCTTTAGTTAAATTTATATTGTTTTCTAAAATAAATGAAACTATAGCAGGTGAAGCATTTTTTAATGTTCCTCTATAATAATTAGAATTTCTATTAGACTTAATATGTTTCTTTCTAAGAAATGTTTCTGTAACTTCTTTATATAAATTGAACAATGTTATCCAAAAAATTGGTGAAAAAAATAGAAACATTATTGATTTTCCTAGTCTATTTCCTGGGTCTTGCAAACTTTCCTTATTTTCTATTAATTGTTGTTTTCAGTATAATACAATAGCAAATATTTGTCAACTAATTAATTTCTATTGTTGGTCTATAATATAAATTAAATCTTCCAATAATGTATTTTTCATATTAGGATGTTTATAAAACTCTAACAAATTTATTAGATTATATTTTAATTCTAATATATTATAGTCATAGGTTGTTATTTGAAAATATTGTCTCATTGTTTTTCCATAATAATATTTATCTTCTTTAACATATATAACAATTGGAATTATAACAATATTATTCAAATGTTTTTGTTTGCCTTTGTGAATTATTTTTACACATTCATTTAATATATAATATGGTAAATTAATAGAAATTTCTTGTTGATATATAATAACATAATATATTTGTTTATCAGAATTTTTGTATATAATTTTTACACCATTTTTTTCTCTACAAAATTCTATATATATTAATTTATCTTTTTCTATTTTTTGATAATAATCTAAAAAACAATTAAGAAAAAAAACAATTCTTTCTTTATCTTTAAATAAATACTCAACTATTTTTGTATATTCTTTTTCAAAATAATTTTCTATTAAAATGCCATATTTATCACTTTCTTCCTGTAAATTCAAATAGTCCTTTTGTTTAATATTATGGATACATTGAATATAATTCTTATATGTAAACTGATATATAGTATTTGTCACCTCCTTATTAGCAATTTTTAAACTTTGTTTTTGGAAAATTTTTGATATTAAAATTTATGATTGATTTTAGAATAAAATATATAAATTAAAATTATTTATATTAAATCATAAAACGGAGAAAAACACAAGTAAATCTTGTGTTTTAATTTTGTAATATTTTTTTAACTTCTTGCTTCGACAAATATCTCCATTTACCAAGTTCTATATCTTTTACACCAATACTTGCAATTGCACTTCTATGTAATGCAAGTACTTTATATCCAATTGCTTCACACATCTTTCTTACTTGTCTATTTTTTCCTTCATGTATAATAATTTCTAATCTTGTTATTTGTTTTTCTTCATCAGTCTTTAAAATCTTTACTTTAGCAGGCTTTGTGATATATCCTCCAATATCTACACCTTTTCTTAAAACTTCTATATGTTCTTTACTAACAATTCCCCTTAATGTTATAGTATAAGTTTTATGAATTTCATGTTTTGGATGTGTTACTTTATACACAAATTCTCCATCATTTGTAAGAATTAAAGCTCCTGATGTATACATATCTAATCTTCCTACTGGTACTAATCTTTCTTTTACTTTTACCAAATCTAACACAGAATCACGGTTAAATTGGTCTTTTACAGTTGTTACATATCCTATTGGCTTATTTAATAAAATATATATTTTTTTATTTTCAATCAGTACAATTTTATTTTCAAACTTTACCTCATCTTTTTCAGGTTGCACTTTTACTCCTAATTCAGTTACTATTTTCCCATTTACTTGAACTTTTCCTTGTAAAATAAGTTCTTCTGCTTTTCTCCTTGAGGCAATTCCTGCCTCTGCTAAAAATTTTTGTAGTCGTATTTCTTCCAAAAGCTTTTCTCCTATCTCTGTAATGTATTTAGGTTTTTAAAAGGATTTGCCTATAAACCTTGCTACTATATGTTTATTTCTATATATTTTACCTTATATTATTTTTTTACTTTCTAAATCTTTTAAAATATTTTCAAAATATTCTGGCATTTTTGCTTCTAAATACATGTTTTTTTCACTTATTGGATGAGTAAATTCTAAACTTTTTGCATGTAAACATTGCCCTTTAATATTCCACTCATTTTTTCCATTTGAATATACTTCATCACCTATAATAGGATATCCAATTTGTGATAAATGAACTCTAATTTGATGAGTTCTTCCTGTTTCTATATTTATTTGTAATAATGTGTATTTATCATATCTTTGTAATACTGTGAAATGTGTAATAGCTTGTTTTCCTTTTTTTGTAACCGCCATTTTCTTTCTATCTTTATCACTTCTTCCAATTGGCATATTTATACTTGCTTCATTTTCATTTACAACACCTCTTACTAAAGCAATATATGTCTTTTTTACTTTATGGTCTTTTATTTGCTCACTTAAGTGTATATGTGCTTTATCATTTTTAGCTACAATTATAATTCCTGATGTATCTTTGTCTAATCTATGTACAATTCCTGGTCTAATTTCTCCTCCAATTCCTGATAAAGAATCTTTACAAATTGCCATAATAGCATTTACTAATGTTCCATCTGGGTTTCCATTTGCAGGATGTACTACCATTCCTTTTTCTTTATTAACAACAATAATATCATTATCCTCATAAATAATATCTAATGGTATATTTTGTGCTTTTAAAGATATTTCTACAGGAATTTCTTCTTCTACTTCTATTTTATCTCCCACTTGTACTTTATATGATGATTTTACAGTTTTACCATTTACTAATACTTTTCCATTGGTAACTAATCTTTGTACACTAACTCTTGATGTATCTTCAAGTTTTTCTGATAAATAGGCATCTATTCTTTTATTATTTTTTTCTACTTCAAAATATTTCATTTTTAATCTCATTCCTTTCCCAAGGCACAAACTCTCTAAACATTTACTCTTTTGTAAATTGTAAAATAATTATCTTCATATAGTTCTTTATAATTTGGGTCACTTGTTTCTTTTATAATCATATTTATTTTTGAATTTTTATAAGTAATTATATGTGTGATATCATATTTTTCAAATGTTTC
Organism: uncultured Clostridium sp.; assembly: GCA_947364715.1. Lineage (GTDB taxonomy): Bacteria > Bacillota > Clostridia > TANB77 > CAG-508 > CAG-269. Next base: position 10,013 of record CANAUI010000046.1, on the reverse strand, counting down.
CTCATAAAATTCTCCTATATTTGATGTGTTAATAAAATCCATGAAAATATCATCTTTTTTACCACTAAATTCTGGAGCATACAAATCTGCTCTAGAATCTATAAATACTGGTATTCCTCTATATATCATATAACTTCCATAATTATATTCATTATAAAATCTAGATTCTCCTAAATCTATATTTTCTAATATATAATCACATGCTTCAACTGGATATGTAGATTCATCTATATATTCATCATTTTGTTTTGGTTTATAAAAATGATAACTTAATCCAAGCATGACCAAAATGATAACAATATATCCTACTTTTCCCATAATCATTTTTGTAAGTTTTTCTAATTTATTTTTTGTATATAACTCAAATACTTCACATATCATTTTATTTACAATTAATACACCAATTATGCAAAACATTGTAATTTGTCTTCTTGATGCTAACATTAATAAACATAGACCACTTATCATAAATAAATCACTAAGTTTTATTTTTGTTTTTGTAAAAGTTAAAATTGCTAAAATAACTACAATTGATGATAATGCTTCTTTTTCATTAATAATTGTCATTGGTAAATGTTCATTAATATTTTGTGTTGTATTTCCCTCCATTGTTTTATATAAATATGTATATGGTGTATCCCCCAATGGTGTTAGTAAACCTGTAAAAGCACATATAATCATAATTAAGATTAACCATTTTACATTTTGATTTTTACGAAATTTAATTTTATATGGATTTTTTAGTTCTTCTTCTCTTTTTATTTTTATCTTTTCATTTTTAGCAATTATATTTTTTAAATCTTCCTCTAATTCTAATCTTTTATCAACATTTTTTCCTGATTCTGTTAATAACTTAATTCTAAAATCTAATATTTTTATATTAATCTTTCTATATATTAGAATCTCTGCTATTAATGCAAGTATATATTCTGCTATATATGGTAAGAATAAAACAAATATAAATGGCCAAACAGCTACATGTAGATTTGCAATTAATATTGAAATTAATATTAATCCAAGTGCATATCTAACTTTTTTATTTTTTAAAAACATTTCAATCCAATAAATGCCCCATACAAACAAGATAAAAGTTACCAATTGTGCTCTTGCTGTAATATATCCTTTCATAATATAAATAACAATTATTGTTAATATGAATGAGATTAATTGATTTTTTGCAATTTTTGTATTAACAACATATATAGAAATACCTAGTATAACAGTTAATATACAAGTTGTTACATAAATTCCTGTCATACCAAATCCTGCATATATATAATATGTTATTAAATCATATAACCAATGTGGATAGGTATATGATAAACCTTCATGCCAAGAAAAATGGTCTTGCATATCAATTCCTATTTTTGATATTTTCTCTCCTATTTCTATTGTATAAAATGTGTCATTTTGTAATGTTACTGGAGTCATAGCAATACAAAATATGGCAATTAATATAATTGTTATAATTCCAAATGTCCATTTAGATTTAAGTATTTTATTCAATCTTCCATTCTTTTGAATTTTACTTTCTACATCTTTATTTTTTTTATCTTTAAGTTTAAACATGCTTCTCCTCCACAAATTTTTTGTAATTATTTAATTTTTATAATATTGTTATATATATGTTTTGTTGTATCCCATAAATAACCAAATGCATTATATCAAAAAAAGTTTGGAAAGACTAGTCTTTTCAAACTTTTTATTATTATTCCTATATATATTATACAGCTTCTTGGTTTTCAGTTTCAACTATATTTTCATTATCATTTTCTTCAATAACTTCTAAACTTCCTACTGAAACTTCATAAGCAATTCTTGTTTCTACACTTCCATCTTCATGTTTCTTTTCATAAGTTCTTGATTGAACTCTACCTATTAATTTTATTTCAGAACCAACTTCAAGATTTTGGCAAAATCTTGCATTTCTTCCCCATGCAATACATGGAATATAATCTGATTTATTATATGCTCTATTAACTGCAAGTAATATATCTGCAATTTCTCTACCAAATGGTGTTTGTCTGTAAATTGGTTTTTTGCAAATATATCCAATTAAAACAACTTCATTTGTAATAACATCTTTTTTATTTATTTCATTTTCTTCTTCATTTTCTTCATGCTCAACTATTATTTTTACATCTTTAGCAAATACAGTTAATATTAGTCTATTTTTTTCACTTTCATAACTATTATATGACCTAAATTGTCCCTTTACTAATAATTTTTGTCCTTCAGCTAATGTATCTTCATTAATTAGTCTTTCTGAAATAGTAATTGGTATAATGTCTGCTATACCACTTAAACGAGGTATTTCTAAATTAAAGATATAAAATCTTTCTCCATAAATTTCATGACTAAATTTTTTTTCTCCTGTAACTTTTCCAACTAATGTTAAATAGTTGTTTTCTAAATAACTTGTATCCAATTTTTTTCCTCCTTAAAATTTATTTTATCAATTGTATTTTTATCTATTTTAATCTACATTACTTATTATACAACATTTTCCCGACTTTGTCTACATAAAAAGTTAATTTTGTAATTTTTTTCAAATAAATCCTTATTTTTCAATGACTTATCTGTTATATATCAGATAAATTGTACAAATTGCTAATATATTTTCTATTTGGATTGGTTTATATTTTTTTAAATCTACTTCCATTTCTCCCATCTCAATTATTTTATTGTCTAAATTACTTATGTTTCTTTGTATTGATAAAATCGCTTTATCTTCTTGAATACTTGATATAGTTATTGTTGATTTTTGATTTAGACCATAACTTATGCAATTCGTCTTTTTATTAGATATGATTTTTGTTTTACAAAATACATCTGCATTAACTATAGCAAATGTACAGTTACTACAAAGCTTATTTAGTATATTTTTTTGTCCATCATCTATGTTTTCTTGATGACATAATACAATTGTTTCAAATACGATGTTTTTCATATTTTCTAGATTTTTAGAACTTATATGGATAAATTCTAAATCTTTTCTATTTACTATTTTTATTATATTTTGTTTTATCATTTCATATTCTAAATCATTTGAAAAAATACCAATAAAATGCATTTTATTTATCTCCTAAAAACTATATTTATTTTTCCCTCTATTTCCATTTTTATACATACTTTAATTACTTTTTTTGTATTCTTTAATTTCTTTTTTGCGTTCCATTAACATCAATTATATAGTTTTCTTTGTATATAAGGTCTGATATTTTTACAATTTCTAAATTTTTTTCTTTTATATTTTTTATAATCTTTTCTAAACTATCTGCTGTATGTTTTGTTCCATTATGCATTAATATGATATCACCTGAACTGATTTTATTCTTAATTCTATTCCACATTTCTTCTCCAGTCACTCCTGTATAATCTAAGGTATCTAAACTCCATTGTATTGTAAAATATCCTTTGTCCTGTGCTGATTTTATTACTATTTGATTATATTCTCCATATGGTGTTCTGTATAAATCAGTTCTATTTCCTGTAATATTTTCTATTTTGTTATTACTATTTTCTATTTCTTCTATATTCTTTTCATAACTTAGATTATTCACATGTGGATGTGTATCACTATGTGTTCCAATTTCATGGCCAGCATCATATATTTTTTTTACTGCATCTGGATATTTTTCTATCCAATCTCCTACCATAAAAAAAGTTATTTTTATATTATTTTGTTCTAATGTTTCTAATATTTTATCAATATCTTCTGCATTCCAGGCACAATTGCTAAAGGGATAGATTTCTTAAATTTTTTTATTCAGAGAATTTATAATAAATTTTTATAGTCTCTGAATCTATTACTTCTATTCTATTAATTAAACTAACTACCGTTTCTTTATCTACATTATCAAAATCAGTTATATTCTTTATAATTTTTGTTAGTTCATCTTCTTTTGTTTCTTTATATGTATCTAAGCTAAACTCTAACTCTTTTACTTTGATAAGCAATTCTTCTTTTTCTTTTCTATAATTATCTGTCATATTTATAAATTCATCAGTTGTTAAGATTCCATTTACTTTATCTTCATAGCTTGCTTTTGTTATCCTATCTATTTCAGCTATTCTTCTTTCGTAATCAAATTTTAACTTATTTAACTTTGCTTTGTCTTTTCTAATGTTATTTACTTCTTCTAGGCTTATGAGTTTTTGACTGTTTATTTTTTCTTTTGCCATAGCTTTTAAATCATCCTTAACTGCTTTGTCTATGATACTTTCTCTAATAGCAACTCTTGTGCAACATTCTTTTCCATATCTATTATACATACTGCATATTGCAACCATATCGTCTTTTAAACCAGTTTGTTTTTGGTATCTATACTTGTTACCACATCTTGGGCAATACAATAGTCCTGATAATAAATGTTCTTTAGTTTGTTTACTATGGCTTTTATGAGTTTTTAGTTTTAACATATCTTGTGCCAAATTAAATTCTTCTTCATTTATTATAGGTTCATGGGCATTCTTGTTTATTGTATGTTCACTTTCTGGTAAACTTATGTATTTTTTCACTTTATAACTTACCATTTCGCCTTTTCTTTGGATCAACTCTCCTATGTACACTCTATTTGTGAGTATGCTTTTTATTGTTTCATGTCCCCATAATCCTGTAAGTGTTTTACAATGAAATTTGCAAGTTTTTTGTTTATAGATAGATGGACACTCTATATTTCTTTCATTTAATCTTCTTGCTATGTATGATAGCCCATTTCCTTTGTTGTATTCACTAAATATGTATCTTACTATATCTGCTACTTTTTCATCTATAACCAGTCTTGTAATATCATTTGGAGCTTTTTTATAGCCATAAGGTGCAAATGCTCCAATAAATTCTCCTTTTTCTGCTTTTGTTTTTTTTGCAGTTCTTACCTTTTTTGAAATGTCTTTTGCATACATATCATTGACTACCGATTTAAAAGCTCCCATATCATTATTTCCATTGTTTTTTTCGTAAGTATCAATTCCATCATTTACTGCAATATATCTAACTCTTTTGGCTGGAAAGTATTTTTCTAAATAATAGCCTGTCTCGATGTAATCCCTGCCAAGCCTAGATAAATCCTTTGTTATTATTAGATTTATTTTCCCTGCTTCTACATCTTTTTTCATTCTTATAAAGTCTGGTCTATTAAAGTTAGTTCCTGTAAATCCATCATCTACATAAGTATCTATAAGCTCCCAGTTATTTTGAGATTTTACATATTTAGTTAAAAACTCTCTTTGGTTAATAATACTTTCTGAATCTCCGTATACTTTCATCATCTCTCGATAATCTTAAATATATTGCAACTTTGTAATTTGGCTCTTCACCCAATGTTTGATAATTATTAAATTCTAATAGTGCTCCTCTATTTACACCTACCATATTCCTCACTCCTTCTACATTTGTGTAAATTAGAGCCTATATTCCTTGTTTGATTCTATACCTATTGTGGCAAAATTACAATACTGAAGCATGATATATCTTTTAACTATCTCTTTTACTATCTCCTGCATAGTTTTTTCATTATTTTCAAATTTCCTATAAATTGTCATATTAAACCTCCGTTTAAATCTATGCTTGTTTTACTGTATCTATTCTTTAAATTTGGCAAAAAAATAGACCTATGTAAATAAGTCGTAAATTTATTAATATTAAATTTAAAGGGCATTTTGGGGTACACTATATTATTTTTAGTTAATTTTTTGTCGACAACTTTTATATGTGACAAAACTATATAAAGACAATAATTCCTTATATTTGTTATGCACAATATTTAAAACATATTGCTTTTTGATAAATTATTTATACCATAATTATATATATAATGCAATAGTTTTTTCATAAAATCAGCAAAAAACTCGCTTTAATCTAAATATAAAGCGAGCTTTATTTTATTATATACAACTATTAGTCTTTACTTTAATTATGTCCAATGTATGCATAGCTCTAGTACATGCAATATACAATAATTTAGTGTCTAAAACCTCTTCATTATATTTATTTATATTATAAATAATAACATTATCAAATTCTAATCCCTTTGAAAGATATGAGGGTATTATATTTATTCCACCTTTATATTTACTTACATCTTCGGAAATCAGTTGTATATCATACAATTTTTTATTTATTTTATTATATAGTTCTATACTTTCATTAAAATCCTTTGTTATTATTGCTATATTTATATTCCCATCTTTTAATTGTTCGTCAATTAACTTATATAAAATATCTATTTGTTCTTCTATAGTTTTAGCTGTAAAATGTCTTACTTCCTTTCCATGTCTCTCAATTGGTTTCGCTAAAATTATGTTTTCTTTATTGGAAAGTCTATCTATTATCTCATTGGCTTCGTTCATTATTTCAATAGAGGTTCTATAACTTTCTTCTAAATATTCTATTGATGCTTTATTATTAAAAATTGTCTGATTAAGTTTATTCCAATCGTTCGTTCCTTTATATGAATATATTCCCTGCGATATATCTCCTAAAATTGTCATCGACATATTATGCTTAACTAATTCTTTAAAATTATAAAATTGAAATTCTCCCAAGTCTTGAGCTTCATCAATAACAATATGTTCTAATTTTATATTATTAATATTTCCCCAAAATTTATTTTGAATATAAAACAATGGTGCTAAATCTTCATATTCAACTTTTTTGTTTTTTATATTTTCTTTATATTTTCCTAAAATGTATTCATATAATTCAGATTCTACATATTTATCAAATAAAATTTGATCAGTTATAATTTTTTTATATATCGGTAAAACCTTCTCAATTTTAAAATTTTTCAAATAATCTAATACTAATTTTTTTCCACCTTTAAAAAGTTGTTGCATTTCATACTCTGTTTCTTTAAAAATATCTAATCTTATTTCTCTAATTTTATCTTCACTTAAATCTTTATCTATATTATCTAATTTCTTCTTTCTTTGTTTTGATAATTTATCTATTAACTCATCTGCAATATTACTAATTCTTTTTTGTAATATTGCTGTTAACATTTTTTTACTTTCATTTATTGAATTATTTTTAAAATAATTCATAAACATATCTATTACTTCATCATTATTAAATACTACAATATCAGAAACTTTAAAATCTTCTTTTGGCAAACTATTTTGCAAAAATTCATTAATAAAATCATCTATTAATTCTTTATATTTTAATGAAGATTTAAAATTTGCAGATTTCTTTATTAAGTCAATTTTCCCATTTTGATTAACTATATTTGACAATTCTTCATTTATAGGTTTAATTTCAAAATCTTCATTAATATTTTCGAGCATAAATTCTTCAAATGTTTGTTGTCTTACATAATCTACACCCAAATCAGGCAAAACATTTGAAATGTAATCTAAAAAGAATTTATTGGGAGCAATTATCAAAAATTCATCTGGATTAAATTCTTTTTCATATGTATATACTAAATATGCAATTCTATGTAAGGCTACTGTTGTTTTTCCTGAACCTGCTACACCTTGTACAATAAGAGGATTTGACATTTTAGCTCTAATGATTTTGTTTTGTTCTGACTGTATTGTGGAAATAATATTTTTAAGTCTAGCTTCAGAATTTTCAGTAAGACATTCTTGTAAAAATTCATCATTTGTAGTTATATCTATATCTTGATAATCCTTTAATATAGAATTTTCAATAGTATAAACCCTTTTTTTACTCAAATTACCTTCTATTATTCCATCAGGACATTCATATTTTGCTTTCCCCAACTGTCCATCATAATAAATACTTGAAATTGGTGCTCTCCAATCAGTAACAACTACTTCATAATCATTATTAAATATTCCCGTTTTTCCAATATATATTTTTTGTATATTGTTCTGTTTATTTTCTTTAAAATCAATTCGTGCAAAATATGGTACAGAAAGTGCTTTATTTAAATTTTTTAACTTATTGCTATATTCTTTACTTATATTTTGTATATATTGTTCATCGGCATTTCCTTTTAATAAATTACTATACAATATTTCATATTCTTCTATATTGTTTTTCACAATTTCTATTGTATCAGATACTCTTTTTATTTCCTCTTTATCTACCATTTTCTTTTCCAATCTATATAACTTCTTTTTAACAAAACTATAATACCATTTTTTCATAAATTTTGCAATTGTTTTTTATTCAAAACTGTCAATGATTTTTATTCAAAACTTGAGAAAATCAATATTTTATGTTATAATTTCTATATATTTAAGCAAAAGTTATCATAATGTTAGGAGGATTAAAATGGACAATTTTAAAAAATATATTGGCAAAAAAGTAACAGTAACAGTTGACAGAAAAATGGGATCAAAACATCCAAAGTGGGGATTTATATATCCAAATAACTATGGATACATTCCTAATACAGTAAGTGGCGATGGTGAAGAACTAGATGCCTATATACTTGGAGTTTTTGACCCTGTTGAATCTTTTGAAGGTGTTTGTATTGCAGTCTTACATCGTTTAACCGATGATGACGACAAACTTATTGTTGTTCCTGAAAATGTTGATTATACAGATGAACAAATTAATGCTCTCACAGAATATCAAGAAAGATTTTTCAAGCATATTATTATTAGATAACTTTTTATTTAAATTCCTCACTTATTTTATTAAATTAAGTGGAGTATTTTATTATGTTATTAAGTTGTCATAACGACTTCCTATTGTTGACATTTTTCCTATAAAATAGTATAATTATTTATAATATTTATATACGGACGGTAAATATGAAAAAATTTGATGTAATAAAAAGAGGTAACGATCAAATTCTTGTAATATCTGGTGCTAGTGGTGTTGGTAAAACTACAACATGTGCATTACTTGGTATGTTATACCCTGCTAATTATGTACATATTCCATTTGATAGAAGTAGAGCATCAAGACCAGGAGAATTTGGTTCTAGACATGTTGATTTAGATACAATGCAAGAAAAATATAATTCTGGAGAATATTTTAATATTGCCCCAGTAACACATGGTGGTTTTGCTGCAATTCGAACAGCTGATATAAAAAAAGCATTTTCAGAAGGAAAAATAGCTGTACTTGAATATCCAATAGAGCAACTTGATGTACTGGAAAAAACTTTCCCAACTGCTGAAATAATAGGTGTTGAATTAATTGCTCCATCTGAAAAAGAAAGATTTAGAAGATTAAAACAAGACCATAAATATACAGATCATCGTATTGAAAGTGATAAATTCGGTTCTGGTAGAATTGATAGATATAAAAATGATGATTTGCTTACTTTAGATGATCATAATCTAGTATTAATTACGGAAAGAGATAAACTTGGAGATACAGTATATGAAATTGATAGATATATGAGGATTCAAACTTTAACATTATCAAAGTTAAAAGAAATAGAAAAATTAGGAGGAATTAGAGGGGTTCAAAAATTTTTAAAATCTTTAAGAGTTCCTAAACATAATTATACTGAATCTGAACATTATGAATTTCTAGAAAATAAATTACCAAAAACAGAAGATTTTGATAGATAACCTCTCTAAATCTTCTTTCTTTTTACATATCTTTTATAAAATTTTTATCGTTAATTATTAATTCAATTGTTTCTTCTTGATTAATATTAGTAGTGTCAATAATTTTAGTATTAAGGAAAAATTCCAATACTATTTTTTTATAAATTTTTTCTCTTTTTTCAAATTTATCTACATCCATAATCAATAATTTATCTGAACCAGTAACTTCATTACCTGATTTTGATCTTTCATGAAATCTTTTTATTCTTTCTTCCATACTAACAGTAATATAGAAAGAATCCATTTCTGGATAATTTTTTAATAGTTCTTTTAATATAGATATTTCTTCCTTATCTTCTTTATCACTTTTTTCAATTTTACCAGCTAAATATTTAATTATCCATAACGAATCTAATAAGACTAATCCATCTTCCTTATAATTTTCTATATCCTTTTGTATGTTTTCTTGAAGTAATGGTTGGTGTTAGAATAGATATATAGACACAAAATTTTACGAATCGATGAAAAGATGA
>CANAUI010000045.1 GCA_947364715.1 uncultured Clostridium sp. | reverse complement strand
TATGTGTCTTTTTATTTATCCAAAAACGGTAATTTAATTTTACCATTTATAAATTTATCATACAAATATTGCATATAATAATATACTCGATTTGCCCAATTTTTGTCAGTTGCATATTTAGTATTTACTCCTGTTAAAGTTGCACCATTATAATAATAACCTTTAGCTGTTTCTCCACCATATATACTTGTCCCCTTTGGATTTAAATAATATTTGACAAAAACCCTTGCAAGTAAATCTATACTTTCTGAATAATTAGAAAAACTATATGCACTATTATATGGATTAGAATCATAAGCACCATAACCAAATAAATTTTTCTTTTCCAAAGCTATTTTCGAAGTTCCCCATGCACTTTCATGTATTGCCACAGATGCAACAAAAATACCATTAATATTATATTGTTTTTCTATGTAATAAAAATACTCAGCATTATTACTAAATATATTATTTTTATCTTTATCATCATTTAATACTTTTCTAAATTGTTCTAATGTTAGGCCACTTGGCTTATTTAATGCCATATTAAAACTTAATGGACTTTTTATGTCTTCTACTGACTTTTTAGTACTATTGCTTTCATTGTTTTTATCTTCTTTTGGTGTATTAGGATTAATATAAGTAGTACATTCTGCTTTTACATATCCTCTTGTTGTACCACATTCTATTCGATACCAATAACCTTTTATTTCCTTTAATTTTAATTTATCATTTTTTAATAATGTTGCTATTTTTTGTGAATTTTCGTCAGGCTCTACCATAACAGAAAGTCTATCTGATGTAACATATAAAATATCTCCTATTTTCGCTGTATAATTACTTGTTCTAACTCCTCCTCCTATTTCTACAATTTTATTAATAGCTGATGTAATTATTTTTTGACTTACTTGTTCTTCATTTATTAGTTCATCATCTTTATATGTTTTTTTAATAGTTACTTCTTGTGTTCCTTGTCTTCCTTCCTGCACTACCTGTATAACCCCTTTAGGAATACTCGTATTTGTTCTATATTTTGTAATATATTCTAAATTTTCTTCTTTTACTTCATATTCTTCTCTTTTTCCATCATTTGTGTTTTGTAAAATAATTTCTTCTAAATTTACTTCTTTTGCTTGACTAATTTTTATTTCTTTTATCTCTCTGTTTGTTGTTTCTTCTGTTGCATATACTTTTTTTGAAAAATATAAGTTATAAAAAACAATAGAATAAAATATTAGTACAATAAAAATTAAAAAATATATTAAATTTTTTATAGTTATTTTTACTTTTTTCTCTTTTTTTTCCTTAGTTTTCATATAATCACCTATCATCATTTTAACCTTTGTGTCTATTTTTGTCAATTTTAAATTTTGGTAAAAATCTGTGCTTTTTCTCTATTGATTTTCTTCCCTTTTTATACTATGATATATGTGTTTATTAAGGAAAGATTACTGTTTAAGGTTAATTATGTTACAATCCACAACCAATAAAAATTAAACATGAATGTGTAGTGGAATAAATCTATAAATTCTTAGGTCTATGTTGGAAAGGAAGATATTAATGATAAAAAAAACAAAAATTATTTTTAGTATTGTTTCAATTATTTTAATTTTTATCTTGATTTTTCTTTCATATTTAGTTTTCAAAAACTTTATATTAAAGAAAAAATTTGAAGATGATATATTAAGCTTTGCTGATAAAAATCAATCTACAATTTTTACAGTAGATTCTATTACTTTATTTAGTAGTGCTGATGCAGGTTACAAAACAAATACAGTAAATAACTTTACAATACAAGATTTATATCAATATACAGATATTGCTTTATTTATAAAAAATACTTCTGATACAGATACTTTAGAAAACACCTTAAAAAAAGTTCATATAGAAAATATACAATTTTTAAACACTCCAAAATTAGGACAACCAAGTTTATATTTTAAAAGTATAAATCATTTTGCACAAAGTAATATAACAAAAGAAAATGAAATTATAGATTCTTTTGAATTTACAGTTTCTTCAAGTGATGAAACAGATTTAAACACTCCAACTTTATATAATAATTTAGCAAATCCTCTCACTTTTAGTTATGTAAATTCTAATATAAAGTCTGACTATACTATAACAGATATTTCTTCACCTATTACATATGATGGCTCTTTACTACAAAGATGTAATATTGATTTAAAAGATATAAGTTGTAAGCTTTCATTTGATATATATATTACCAACAATCTAGAACAAAACTTTAAAACAACAGTCTTTATTGATATTCCACTTTATTTTGAAGATAAATCTATACTTGATGGTAAATTAACAATGAAGCAAGATACAAATTATATTTTTTATAGATATAACTAAAGAAAGGAATGTAATTAAAAATGAAAACAAAACTACCAATTTATGAACAATTAAAATCAAAATATCATAAAACATGTGATATTACAAATTTTAAAGATATGTTATATAACTCTGCGAAAAATTTCAAATCTAGAACTGCTTTTAAATTAAAAGACCAAAATGGAAATATTATTTCTATTACTTATGAAGATTTTAAAAATGATGTTGTCCACTTGGGAACAAGTTTAATTAAACAAGGCTTTATAAATAAGCGAATTGCTATTATAGGAAAAAATAGTTACAAATGGTGTGTATCTTATATGGTTGCATCTATTGTTGGAATTGCTGTTCCAATTGATAAAGAACTACATTATGATGATGTAATAAATTTTATGAATGCTTCAGAAACAACTTGTATTTTAGGAGATTTTAAAAATTTATCTTCTATAAAAGAAAATTTTAATAAATTAAATAATAAAGAAACTGTATTAATTTCTTTTGATAATATAGATTCTAAATTAAATGATATTTTATATTTTGATACACTTAAACTCATTGGAAAAGATACTTATATAAACGGTTTTCATGCTTTTGATGATATTCAAATTAATCCTGATGAATTACGTATTTTGCTATTTACTTCTGGTACAACAGGAAACGCCAAAGGTGTTTGTTTATCACAAAGAAATATATGTTCTAATATACTTTCCACTTATGGAATTGTAAAAGTAAAAAGAAGTGACTTGTTTTTCTCAGTTCTTCCTTTACATCATACTTATGAATGTACATTAGGTTTTTTATTACCAATTTATAGTGGTGCTAGTATCGCCCATTGTGAAGGATTAAGATATATTGCAAAAAATATGGCTGAATTCCACCCTTCTGTAATCTTATGTGTTCCTTTACTTTTAGAAAAATTATATAAAAATATTGTTAGAAATATGAATAAATCTTTACCAGAAAAATATACAAAAGAAAATCAAGATAAAAATCCTTTTGATACACTTCCTTTTTTTATGAAAAAAATTGTAAAAACAAAAGTCAAAAATACCCTTGGAGGAAGACTAAGAGTCTTTATTGTTGGAGCTGCTGCTGCTAATCCTGAAATTCTTTCTGCTTTTAGAAAATTTGATTTAAATACACTTCAAGGATATGGTTTAACAGAGTGTTCTCCTTTAGTTGCAGGAAACACTGATTTCTTCCAAAAAGATGATTCTGCTGGACTTCCTATTCCAAATGTAGAATATAAGATTGATTCTCCAAACAATGAAGGCATTGGTGAAATTATTGTAAAAGGTCCTAATGTAATGTTAGGATATTACAAAAATCCACAAGCAACTGAAAAAGTTATAAAAAATGGTTGGTTTCATACAGGTGATTTAGGCAAAATTGATAAAAATGGTTATTTATATATTACTGGAAGATGTAAAAGTGTAATTGTAACAAAAAATGGTAAAAATATTTATCCTGAAGAAGTAGAATATTACTTAAATGATAATCCTTTAATTTCAGAAGCTTTAGTACAAGGAATTCAAGAAAATGGTGATGATGAAACATATGTAAAAGCACAAATATATCCAAATTTAGAGGCTATCTCAGAATATTTAAAAGGTAGTGTTCCTACAAAAGAAGAAATAAAAAAAATCATTTCTGATGTCATATCTAGTGTAAATAATAAATTACCAAATTACAAACACATAAAAGGATTTATTATTAGAGATAAAGAATTTGAAAAAACAACAACACAAAAAGTAAAACGATATGGTGAAAATATGAAATATGATAATTATGATGATGATAATAATATTTGATGAAAAAGAGGAGTTTTTACACTCCTCTTTTTTAGTAACTAAAAGATTAACAACATCCTCCTCTGTTACCTCCGCAACAACAACATATTAATAATATAAGGATTATAATCCAGCAACAATCATCACCAAATCCGAATCCTCCACAACCTCTGTTTTCTGGCATAGTCTAGACCCCCTTTCTTTTTGAAAAACTATGTTTCTTTCTTTCTTCTGTATAATATATAATATGTTTTTATTATATTTGTGTTACTGTTTTTATTTATATTTTTTTATTTTTTAAAATTGCTCTTTTTAGGCATTTTTCAAGCATTTAAGGATTCTAATAAAAATTTAATGAAAATTTTTTTAAATTTTTTCATTAAATCTATTGACAAGTTGTTAAAAATTTTGTATACTAGATTTCGTCGAAAGAACATGGTCGCTTAGCTCAGCTGGGAGAGCATCTGCCTTACAAGCAGGGGGTCACAGGTTCGAGCCCTGTAGCGACCACCATGTTTTTACGGCCCGGTAGTTCAGTTGGTTAGAACGCTAGCCTGTCACGCTAGAGGTCGACGGTTCGAGCCCGTTCCGGGTCGCCATTTTTATTTTTATGCCTTTATAGCTCAGTCGGTAGAGCAAAGGACTGAAAATCCTTGTGTCCCTGGTTCGATTCCAGGTGAAGGCACCAAATTAATGTGTTGATTTCTATCCCCTATCAAATTTTAGAAGGTCTTTTAGGGAAATCTAAGGGCAATTTTAGGGCAGAAAATTAATCAATAATCTTTCAAAAAAGAATACTAGAAAATATCTAGTATTCTTTTTTTATACCCTATTTCCCCTTACTTTTCAATATTTTATGTAAGAAGGTACAAAATGGAAAATTTAAATATTGGGTATTCAATTTTTCTTTTAAAAATCAAACTATTCAAACAGGGCAAATTAGAAAAAAAACTATATAGTTGGATGCTTGAAAATAAATAGGAAATAATATTCATAATATGTAGTAAAATTTCAAAATAAATGCTATAATATGAATATAATTGAGAAAGGAACGAGAATATGGATAATATAAATTTAATGGAATATTGGCAAAATAGTAGTGATGAAGATTATAATGTAATGAATGTATTATATAGTAATAAGAAAAATAGTTATTCTCTATTTTTTGGACATTTAGTGATAGAGAAATTATTAAAAGGTTTATATGCTAAAAATAACAAAGAAAATCCTTATACAATAAAATCACATAATTTATTAGCACTTGCAGAAAAGTGCAATTTAGAACTAACTGATGAGCAAGTTGAAAAATTACAAATAATTACACAATTTAATATAAGTGCAAGATATGATGATTACAAAGAAACTTTTAATCAAAAATGCACAGATGATTATACATCTGAACAAATAAAGAATATTGAGGAGGTACGAACATGGTTGAAAAGTCTATTAACACAGAAATAATGGAATCAATACAAAAGTATATTAAAAAAATAAGTGAACATTATAAAATTGAAGCAATCATTTTGTTTGGATCGTATGCAAAAGGAACAGAGAACGAAGATAGTGATATAGATATAGCAATAATTTCAAGTGATTTTAATGATATTATTGAAGATGGAGCAAAATTAATAGGACTAACTTGGAAAATAGATACTAGAATAGAGCCACACCCAATAACAAAAGAAGATTTTGAAAAGATTTCAAATCCTTTTGTAAAAGAGGTTGTAGATACTGGAATAAAAGTGGCATAGAACATTGTAAAGGAGAAATTAATTGGGATATATTAAAAAAGTTTCTAAAGAGCCATCTTTTATTCAAGATGGTAAGTAACCATATATAATTAGATGAGGTTTATGAGTGGTTACAAGAAAATAAGTAATTTCAAATAGATTTATAATTATCCCCCTGTATAACTCAATGTCAACAACTCAAAAAAAAATAGTGTAATTATAAAACAAAATAATTACACTATTTTTAATTCTAATAATATTCTAATGATGATGATGATGATTTAAATTCTCTGATTTCTTCATTTCACATTTTTCGCTTTCACATTTTTCATCTTTTTCTTCAAATTCGATAGTTGTATGTTCAATTCCATGTTCTTTTAATTCTTCTTTTACATTATGCTTTATTTCTTTATAATTCTCATCTACTAATATATGCATAGTTGCATGGTTAACATATCCATCAATGCTACGTACATGTATATGGTGGACATCTTTTACACCTTTTATTTTTAATAAATGTTCTCTAATTTCTTCTATATCAATATTATTAGGTACTTTCTCTAAAAATAAATCTACTATATGTTTTAAGTTTTTCAATGCATTTATTAAAATGAATATTGCTACTGCAATAGAAAGTATTGAATCTATAATATTAATATTTGTAAACCTCATTATAATTGCACCAACTAATACCACTATCCATCCTAAAACATCTTCTAACATGTGTAAATTTACTGATTTTTGATTTAATGAATCTCCTTCTCTTGTAAAATATGTTGCAATAAAATTAATAATTACTCCAAATATGGCAAACATTATCATTCCATTATAATTTATCTCTATAGGATTAATTATTCTTTGTATCGCATTATATATAACAAATGTAGAGCCTATTAATAAAATAAATGTTGTTATTAAACTTCCAAGTACAGAATATCTAATATATCCATATGTATATTTATTATCAGGTTTTTGTTTGCTTTTTTTCTCCAAAAAATAAGACACCCCTATACTCATAGCATCTCCCATATCATGAATTGAATCTGACATTATAGCAACACTGTTAGTTATAGCACCTCCTATAAATTCTATTATTGAAAATAATAAATTTAATAAAAATGCAATTAATATATTTTTTTCAGTTTTCATTTTTTGCTTTTCCCCCTTCTTATTTGTACTTTTTTCCATAACCAATTCCTTCATTATATCTCATTATATTTCACTGTTCCCATATTCTATCACAATTTTTAATTTCTTTATCTTTAAATGCTTTAAAAATATCTACATCATTCATATTTGCTATACTAAGTAAATATATAAAGCAGTCAGCTAATTCTTCTTCAACATTATTATTATATTCTTTTGATATATCTAAATGCCCCTTTGTGCTTTTTCTTATGGCTTTTGCAAGTTCTCCTATCTCTTCTAGAAATAACATCATCTCTCTTTCTATAGTCACTCCATCAAATTTTCTGGCTTTTTTCATATCTTTTATGTATTTTTGAACTTCTGCTATAGAACTCTTTTCATTTAATAATTCCAATTTTTCTTTTAATTCCATTTCTCACTCCTATGCATTCTATTTGGCAAATTTCTGTGGATGTTTTTCATGAAAATAATGTATCTCTTTACCCTCATGATATTTTAAACATTAATTGAACAAGCATGTTCTGTTTTCTTTACTTTACATTAACTTACTTGTAATATGCCAAAAAGTATTTTCATCTAAATAATTCACTATTTTTCACTTTTATTCTCCTCATATATCTTTCTGTATATATGTTTTTTCGCAATAATTCCAATCTGTATCAATCATATTTTTAATATTCCTATACTTTAACTTGACCTTTTTCCTTAATTTATTTTTGTCAAATTATTCAGCAACATTCAACAACCATTTTCTTTGTAAAAATACCATCAGTCCATATAAACCTATATCATAGATAATTGGGGCAAAAAGAATATATCCATATTTCTTTGAAAATTCTTTCTTAAATTTTTCCTCTTGCTTTTTCTTTATATTGCTATACATATCAGAATAACTCCCATTACTTTCATATCTATTTATTGCTTCATCTACTATATCATTCATATCATATCCACCTGTGATACTATATATTCTTGCCTCTTTTTGCATCAATCTTTGATATGAATTATAATTCGTAATAAATCCTATTACTATCATAACTATAAAAAAGATACTTATATTTTTAACTATTACAGTAATATCTTCTTTTCTAATAAAGTATCTTTGTATTATATTTCTTGAGCCTATCCAAACATATAAGAAAACTGTTATAGTAGATAAAATTATTTGTATACTTAACTTTAAAATAGCACCTTCCATATTTCTTGTAGAAAATCCAATAATAAAATAACTTACAATACCAAATATAAAAGATGCAACTATATATTCCCAAATTAATTTTTTTGAAATATCAACTGCTGATAAATTTTTTCTTTCCATAATTAATCTCATTCATTCCTTACCTTCACTTTGCTCGTCTTTCTTCCCATTATTGCTTAACCTCTTGGGCTGGGCTTGCACCTGGGTGTAATGACTCAGCTTTTTCATCAACATCATAATTGTTTCTTGTTATGCTCCAGTTCCATCAGACCAAAGTCCTGATATCACACACGTATTTTTTTAAAATTTTTTGCCTCATTTCAAATCATTGCATTTTTCTATTCTTCTACTTGAGGTATGAAACTAGATTTTAGAGAAACTAGCGGAGACACCCCATATTTATAGTTATAGTATTGGTTAATCAAGTACGCGTAGTTGCCGTCCACATCACACACACAGGTAGAGTTGTTGGCAGAAGGAGAAGCCAGCCACCAATTTCCTGTTTTACTTCCATCTTTTCCACAATACATACTATTATATTTTGTATAATCTAAACTACCTGTTCCAGTATAATAATCACTATTTGATATGGTTGATTGAGTTCCATTTAATGTATATATATATCCAGGAACAGATGTAGCTCTGTAAATAGCTCCTAAAGTATAAGTATTTGCCTCATCTTTATATGCTTGATTATATGATTTTACATACATCTCTACACTTGGTCCACCTATTGCATAATTTGCTTTATCTGTATCACAATATGCTGTCCATTTACTTGGGTCACATAACCATGCTGCTGCTTTTTCGTTATCATTAGAAATTGTTTTTGTTTCAGCTTCAACAGTATTTCCTTTTGTTGCCCACAACGGATTCATCTTTTTTATTAATGTTTGGTTTTTATCATATGAAGTTGAACAAGTCACACTTCTTGAAGAATCTGCTTTTAAATAGATTGTATTTGCTCCATCTCCAAAATAATTTTCTTTATCTATATAAAATATTCTATATATATTTGTATCACTATCACTTGCTTTATAATTTGTTACTTTTTTTCCATAATATGCTTTCGGATTCGCTATAATTTTAGCTATTATTTCTGGAATTTTTCTTACTTCTCCATTGCTATTTATTTCTATGTCATACCCATTTAATGTTACAGTTGCTGGTAGACTTTCTATTATGTTATCTTCTCCAAATTTTGTTTCACCTAGCATTAGTCCATCTATATTTCCTAAATTTTTATTTAATTGTTCCTTTTCTATCGTTCCATCTGTTCCATAGCTACCTAAAACTTCTACTTGTACTCTTTCTATTGCATCTGCTTCTGTTGTTTTATCTTTTGCCTTACCTGCTTGGGTTAAAATCCCATTTTCTCCTGTTAAAGTCGCAATACTCACTCCCGCAAGTATTAAAAGAACTATAATAGTGATAACTAGGGCTATCAGCGTAATTCCGCCTATTTTCTTTTTTGTTTTTAAAAATCAGTCTTTTCATCTTATGTAATCCTCCTATTACTATTTTCTCTTATTTATTTTATAACATAACTATTACTATTTTTTCAATAGCTTTTAAAAATTATTTAAGGGTAAAAAAATTATTATAAAATCAATAAAAAATTAAAAATTCTTATACTTTTATTTTTTCTTTTAACTATTTAAATTCCATTTTCCTTCTGTTTCATAATTTGTATTTAAGTCTATGACATTAGATGGTAGAGAAACTACGGGGCGAACGAAAACGTTGACGCTGTATGTGTTAGAGTTCGAATAGAACATTCGGCTCTCCTCAACGCTACCACTATTCACAAGGCGCAAGCCAAAATTAGCACCAGATGGGTCGAGAGCAGTGACACAGCGAGACGCCAACCAATAATAAGAACTTCCATTATTACATAATAACTCATAATACATACTATTTGCTCTTGTAGTATCTCTTGTATTTGCTGTTTCAAAATTTGAACTCATTGTACTTGCATTTAAATACCAATATGTTTGTGTTACAGTTAAGTCTCTTGACGTTTCTTGAGTTTTTGCATCATCTTCAGACGCATAGGATATTATATCTGAACTTGTCGGATTTTTAGGGTCACTTTCTCCCACTATTCCATTGTCTTCTTTCCATTTTAAAGGATACCATTTATTACTTGAATAGGGATAAGTTCCTGTTTTATAAACTGTTCCCGTTCCACTTGTATAACTTTCGTATGCCTTTTTTCCTGTCTCCTCATCTACTTTCATTTTATCCTGTATATCTTCTATATTTAAACTTCTTGCTACTGCTTTTTTGGAAGCATTACTATACATCGTTTTACAGTAATCATTTAATATGGCAACACCATTATTATATCCTCTTGCTCCTTGAAAATATACTCTTTTAGAAGTTGGACTAGCACTTATTAAATCAACCATACCATTACTATTGATATTTAAAACTCGCCATTGTAAATTACTATCTTGTCCTATATCTGATGCATTGGCATTTCCTGTATAAGTCTCTCCAAATTTATCATATGGAGTTGTAACCACATCTGGATGATAATCTACGTAATCTCCTATTTTTACATAATCTGTTAGTTCTTTTTCTTTAAATATAATCGTTCTACTTCCTATGGTTACTTGACCTGTTGCTTCTATCCCTTTGGAACTATTTCCTAAAATTTGATCTTTTTCATCTTCTGTCAATAAATTTTGGTTTATTAAATCAGCTATTAATTCTTCTAATGTCTGTGCTGTTTCGTTATCTGTATGCCTATCTGTTTCTTGATTTATCTTCCATAAATCTCTTGCCTCTTCTACACTTGCTCCTCTTGTTTCTGTTTTAGCATCATTTGCCTTCGTTAGAACTCCATTTTCTCCCATTAGTGTTGCGATACTGATTCCCGCTAAAATTAATAACACAATTATTGTTATAACGAGTGCTATCAGCGTGATTCCCGTATTTCCTTTTTGTTCTGTTAATATTTGTTTTTTCATCTTATGTAACTCTCCTATTACTATTTTCTCTTATTTATTTTATAACATACTATTGGTTTGATAGTAGTATCTTTTACTATTACTGTATATTTTTAGATTTTTGAACTTTCTTTATATATTTAAAGATTATAAAAGCTATAACATTTATAATTAAGCATATAATCGTTTCTAAAGGTCTATATAATAAATTAAAATTAAATATCTTTAAAATGATTGATAAAATTAATCCAATCATGCAAAACATTAAAAAGTTACTATATTTATAATTTTGTTTTGTGCAAGTTTTTAATATTATCTTTGCTAAACCCACTGATGCAATGGAATATATCATAAGGAATAAATATCCGTCTATTCCGAATTTCTGCTATATACCCAAAGAAAGTTCCGATATCTCTCATTATATCAATTATTCTTTTACTCATTGTAATTATTTCTCCTCTTAAAATATTGATATTATTAATTTTATTATAGTATTTATTTTAAGTCAATATTAATTCTACCATTAAGACAAAAAAATAGATATATTATCACAACATATCTACTATTAAATAAAATATTATTATTTTTTAAAATCTCTTTTATCTCTTTCAACTGCTTCAACCTCATCAAATAATTTTGAATCAAAAAAATCTTTTAATGTAATATTTGCTCCTTCACATATATGCAATATAGTCGAAATAGTTGGTTCTGATACTTTACCTCTTAACACATCACTAATATTAAATGGAGAAATTCCACCTTTATCTGAAAGCTTGTATGCAGACAAATTATTTGTATCTAATAATTCAATTATTCTTAATTTGATAGCTTCTGGCAATAACACAATCTTCCCAACCTTTCTAGAAAAAGTATAACAACTATTTGGAAAGATTATGTGGAATATTCCAAATAAATTATTTAAAATATATTGTCTAAAAAATTATAATATGGTAATATATTAATAAATAATGATGTATTTTATCTATACAAAAAAGGGGGTGTGGATAGATTGGAAAATAAACAAGTAGCAACAGTTAGAACGATAACAGGTGAGTTAATAGGTGGATTTATCCTTTATGGAATAGTATTTGGCATATTGTATAGCTTTATCTATTCAGCAATAACTAATAGGATTTCAGAAGATTCATTAATATTAACAGCTATTATAGCCATTATTCTTCAAGGAATAACTGTATTTTGCGTATGGAGATGCAGTATCGCCACTACTTTTAGAAAAAGATTAATAGAAACAGATGATGTAAAAACAGTTATGAAAAACCTCATGATTTTTACTGTTATAATTTGTTTTTTAAATGCATTGATAAATTTTTCACAAGTTAATGAAACAGTAGAAAATGAAATAAATTCCAGTTTAGCGGTTTCAGAAATGTATATGCAATATTTATATGATGATGATGAAATTGCTCAATATGAGGCTAAAAAAGAAAAAATAATTAGTGAGACCACGTTAAAACTATATACTTATTTAGCTGTTTTAGAAATTGGTTTATTAGCTGTATATCTAGGTGTAGTACCACTACAAAAAAAGGCAATTTTAAAATATGCAGTATAATTGAAAGGGGCAAATAAGATGACAATAGTATCTCTAATATTATTAGTAGCAATGGGAATACTTTGTGCTTTTATACATAAAAATAAAGGGTATTCTCCAATAGCTGGATTTTGTTGGGGCTTTTTCTTTTTCATAATAGGACTAATTATAGTTTTATTGGAAATGAATAAAGAGGAGCAAGTAATAGCAGATAAAGGAAGATTATCTATGACACAATGGTTACTTATATTCTTAGGGGTAGGAATTCTACTAATAATCATATTCTTTATTATAATGAGTTTAATGTAATATATTATATATTAAGAACATTCATAAAAATGTTCTTAATTTTTTTACCTTTCTAAATCCCACTCTTTTTCTCTTTCTTCGTGTTTAATTTGTTTTTCTGGAGCTATAAAAGTATTTGTTTCCTTTTGAAAATCTCTAACTAAATTATCTTCTTCAGCAATATCAAATTTTTTACAAATCCAAGAAATGAATTTTTCTAGAGTATCTCAAAACTAATTTATTATTTTGTGTAAATGGTTATTCTCTTTTTCTAACTTGTGAATTTTGTTGTGATATTTATGCTCTAATTCAAAAGATTTTTCTTTATATTCTTCCTCATCTGCAAATATTTTCTCTCTTTCATTTTGATATTTTTCTGCTTCCTCTATAACTTTTGCTTGTTTTGACAATTCCTTATACAATAAAACATTATCTTGGTAGAACTCTTGTATTAATTCATCTTTTGGCTTTATAATTTCTTCTAAAATTTTCTCATCTCTTTTCTTTGATAAAAATGATAATATAAAAGTAACCAAAAAAGGGAATATAAAAACTACCAATATTGGTTACTTTTTTGATGCTAAAAAATTACTTTGATATACTTCTTTACGTAGGAAAGGAGTATATCAAATGGAAGAAAATTTTAAAAATATGAAAGGACTGTTTTTGATAAAATAAAAGTGGTCCAAAAAATTAGAGAATTCTAATTGAAAA
>CANAUI010000044.1 GCA_947364715.1 uncultured Clostridium sp. | reverse complement strand
GCAATAGGTTTATAGGTAAATCCTTTATTAAAAAACCTAAATATATTATACAAGGGAAGTGAGTAAAGATGAATAAATTAATAGAATGGAAAGAAAGACTAAAAAAAGGACATATGCTTAGTATTATTGTAGGACTTTTAATTGTAGTAGCTATATTAGGGTGGATTTTATATAAAAAACAAAGAGAATATAGACAAGCTTCAGAAAATTCATATAATATGGCATTTTATGAATTAGTGGATTATGTCCAAAATGTAGAAACATATTTAGCAAAATCATTAATTTCTACTACACCAGAACATGGAGCTGAAACATTAACTAATTTGTGGAGAGAAGCAAATTTAGCACAAAGTTATTTAAGTATGTTACCAGTAGAAAGTCAAGAATTAGAAAATACAGAAAAGTTTTTAAACCAAGTAAGTGATTATAGTTATTCTTTATCCAGAAAAAATATATATAATGAAAGTTTAACAGAAGATGATTTATCTAACCTTGAACAATTACATTCTTATAGTACAGAATTAGAAAATACATTAAATCAGTTATCAGAAGATTTAAATAGTGGAAGATTTGAATGGGGAGAATTAACTAAAAAAGGAACAATAGCATTTGCACAGCAAGTGGATAATATATCAAAAGAAAGTTTTAGTAATTTAGAAGAAAATTTTCATGAATATTCTGGTTTGATTTATGATGGAGCTTATTCAGAACACATGACAAGTACAGAGAAAAAAGGATTAACAGGGGAAGATATTGATGAAAATACAGCAAAAGGAATTGTAGAAGAATTTATAACTAAGGATAAAATAAAAGAGATATCTAATTTAGGGTTATCTGAAAATGCAACTATTCCTGCATATACATTTTCAATTACAGGTAATAATAATGAAAATATAAATATTTCTATTTCTAAAAAAGGTGGACATATTATATATATGAATACTAATAGAGAGGTTAAATCAGAAATCTTGTCACAAGAAGATGCAACAAAAAAGGGAAAAGAATTTTTAGAAAATAAAGGATTTAATAATATGAGAGAAACTTACTATATTACGCAAGAAGGAATTACAACAATTAATTATGCTTATATTCAGGACAATGTTATCTCATATCCAGATTTAATAAAAGTAAAAGTAGCTTTAGACAATGGAGAAATTTTGGGAATTGAAACAACAGGATATTTGAATAATCATACAGAAAGAGATATTAGCAAAATTAAAATAACAAAGGAAGAGGCTAAAGAAAATTTAAATCCTAAAATAGAAATCAAAAGTGAAGGAATGGCAATTATCCCAACAGAATGGCAAACAGAAATATTATGTTATGAATTTAAAGGAAATATAGATGATAAGCAATTTTTAGTATATGTCAATGCAGAAAATGGTAGAGAAGAGGATATATTAATAATAACAGATACAGGAAATGGTGTATTGACAATGTAAGAAAAAAAGTTACCAAAAGGATGTACTCTTGGTAACTTTTAATGTCTTTTATAGGTATCTTTAGATAATAGTTCACTATGAACAATTTGACCATTTTGTTTTAAAATTCTGTAGGCTTCTGAATAAATTGAACTAGATGTATTACCAGTTATATATGAAGAAATTTCAACATCATATTCATTATCTGTTTTTAAACCATAAATATCAAATTTAGCAATACCATTAGAAACAGAACATACTAATTTAATAGGATAGTTTCTATTATTTTTAAATTTAAAATCAATAGACCCATATACAACAGTAGCATCTCTACTAGCTGTAACATATGAAGGTACAAATTGGTGATTACTTCTTTCTACAATTTCCAAGTTTGCATATAAAACAGCATTATATAATGTAGAAGTAATTTGACAAATTCCACCACCTAATCCGTCAACAACTTTACCTTCAACATAAATAGGAGCTTCTTTATATCCAGCAGAAATAGTTCTTTTTCCTACAACTTGGTTATATGAAAATGTTTCACCAGGCATTAAAACCATACCATTAATTTTTGAAGAAGCTAATTGTAAATTGGTTGTTCTATCTCTATCTCTCGTAGAATATCTTGTAGAATATGTTGAAAGGATATTTGGAAATGCTTCTGTACCAATCATGTTAGTTGTTACATTAGGATATAAAATTTGTAAAGGTATTATATATTCATCCTTTTCTTCTAATAGCATATTTTTAGCTTCATCAAAAGATATAGCAAAATCTAAACCATTTTCAGAAGGATATATAGTAAATGGATTTTGGGTATAATAAGCATCAACAGGTTTTTTATATATATCATTATATATTTTTTCTATATTAATTTCAGAAGGTTTTTTAGAAACAGTAGCAATATCTAAATTTCTATTTTTTAAAGTCAAATTTGAAATACCATTTTTTATGTATGTATACATTTGATTTATATTAACAACATTACCTTCAGAACCAGTAGTAACAATTAAATTATTACCTTCTATATAATAACCACTTTCAATAACTGTATCTGGTAGTTTAGATGATATATCATTTAACGCAGTTCTTAATTGTTCTTCATCTAAAGTCATATTAATTTCTATATCAGTAGGATGAATCAATGTTTTTAAAGCAATACAGCTATTTTTAAAAATATTATTAGTTTTACCTGTTTCATATGCCTGTTTAACAGCAGAATCAATATCAAAATTTACATTAAGTGCAGATAAAGGAATACTTGTTTGATAATCATTATGTACTAAATTGATATTTTCTGGTAAATTCTCATTTATATAATTTTGTAGATGTATTTTTGCATCTTCTATTGACAAATTAGAAACATCAATACCTTTTATGTGTATTCCATAAATTATATTTTTATTTTGATTATTTACAAAAGTAAAAATTAGAAAAGCAGTACATAATAAAACAATAAAAGATAAAATGGAAATACTTAAAATACGTTTTATATGAGAATAAGAAGCTCTATCAATTTCAGGATGATAATTTTCTACTGGGTGAAATTCTGTTTTTTGTAAATATTTTTTTTCTTCTTCTATACCTATTAAAGTTACTTTATCTATTTTTTTTTCTGACTCTATGTTTTTTGTGCTCATAAAATACTCCTTTTTAATTGTCCTTTCTATTATATATAAAATCTATTTTTATATTAATTATATATAATATTTTTAAATAATTAAAATGTTAAACCTTTTTAATTATATCATAATTCGTCAAAAAATTATATAAAATTGAAAAAATAATTACCATGGTTAAAATTCACAAGTAATAAATATTATTTTTTTATTATCTCCTCAGATTGATACATAGATTATAAATTCTAAATATATCTTTTAAACGAAAAAAATATTAAATAATTTTTATATTTAATTTGAGCAAAATATTAGATTGAAACAAAAGGAAAAAGATAAAAAAATTGTTAAAATAATTTTATGAAAAAAGAGAATACTAAAAATGTAAAGTTGTATAAGCTTTATAATTTTTAAATTTTTTAGGGGGAAATTATGTCTAGAAATCGTCATTTAATTTCTGAAAATTTAAGAGAAGAAATTGCAAAAGAATTAGGAGTATATGAACAAGTAAAAAAGGATGGAGGAAGCTGGGGAAATGTTTCTTCTAAAGATTGTGGAAATATAGTTTCAAAAGCAATAGAAATAGCAAATAGAGCAGTAGAATAATTTAAAATATGGGTAGAATTTAAAAAAGTTCTATCCATATTTTTTAGTCATAACAGTTGCAAAAAATAAAATATAATCATATAATTTTAAAAAAGATATAGAGACAAAAATTAAAGTTTAAAAATAAATTTCTTTATAAAGAAAGGAATGATAGCAAAGATGAAAGATATAACAATAAAAGATGTTGTAAAATGTATAACTGGAAAACTAATTACAGGAAACGAAAACTTGGTATGTAATGAATTTTCTAAAGATACAAGAACTATAAAAAATGGAGATATATACATAGGAATCAAAGGAGAAAATTTTGATGGGAATATATTTTGGAAAAATGCTTTAGAAAATGGTGCAATGGGAGTTATTGTACAAGATGTGAAAATTGATGAAGATGATATAAAATTATATAAAGATAAAGTAATTATAAAAGTAGAAGATACTTTACAAGCATTATATAAATTAGCGAGTTATAAAAGAGATATATATGATGTACCTGTAATAGCAATTACAGGTAGTGTAGGTAAAACAAGTACAAAAGATTTGGTTGCAAATGTTGTTGCACAAAAATATAAAATATGCAAAACAATAGGAAATAATAATAATAATATTGGATTGCCATTTACAATATTAAATGCATCAAATGATATAGAAGCATTTATATTAGAAATGGGAATGAATCATTTTGGAGAAATTCAATTACTTTCTAAAATTGCAAAACCTGATATATGTATTATAACAAACATAGGGACTTCTCATATAGGAAATTTAGGCTCAAGAGAAAATATATTAAAAGCGAAATTAGAAATATTAGAAGGAACAAAAGACCCATATATAGTTATAAATAATGATAATGATTTATTACATAAATGGTATGATGAAAACAAAAATAATCTAAAAATTAAAACATATGGAATAAATGAAAAAAGTGATATACCAGCAAAAGATATTCAATTATATGAATATGGTAGTGAATATAAAATAAATTTGAATGACAAAGAAGAAAATATAGAAGTTCCTATTGGTGGAGAGCATTTTGTATTAAATAGTTTATGTGCAATTTTAGTTGGGCAATTATTAGAAATAGAAAATAATAATATAAAAAAAGGAATAGAAACATTTTCTCTTACAAAAAATAGAATGGAAGTTGTTGAGTTAAACAATGGTATTAAGATAATAAATGATGCATACAATTCTAGTGTAGAATCTGTAAATGCAAGTCTAAGATATATGAATCATATGAATGTACATAGAAGAATTGCAGTTCTTGGAGATATATTAGAAACTGGAGAATTTGCAGAACAATTACATAAAGAAATTGGTAAAATTGTATGTGAAAATCAAGTAGATATTTTAATTTGTAGTGGAGAAAATGCTAAATATATTATCAAATCTGCAAAAGAGAATGGTTTTGATGAAGAAAATATGTATTATTTAGAAAATAAGAATGACATTATAGATTTATTAAAACAAATAATACAATTTGAAGATGTAATATTATTTAAAGCTTCAAATGGCATGAGGTTTTTTGAAATAGCAGAAAATATAAAAAAAGAATTTTAAAATCTATAAGATATGCAATAAGGCAAGGCTATAATGAAAAAATAATATTTAAACTGTAAAAATATAATTATTATTTTATTATTATATATATTTAAATGATATAAGAAGGGAATGAAATTTATTATGAAAATAAAATTAGGACTTATTTTTGGCGGAATGTCAACAGAAAATGAAGTTTCTGTTATGTCAGCAAATTCTATTTTAAAAAATTTAGATAAAATAAAATATGAAGTTTTTCCAATATATATTTCTGAAACTGGAGAATGGTATAAATATGATAATTTAGAAGATATTCAAGTTGAAAATATGCAGTATATGAAAAAAATAGAAAATATAATAGAATATTTGCAAAAATTAGATGTCATGTTTCCAGTATTACATGGATTGTATGGAGAAGATGGAACTATTCAGGGATTATTTGAAATACTAAAAAAACCATATGTAGGATGTGGTGTTTTAGCATCAAGTGTAGGAATGGATAAAGCTTATACAAAAGTTATTTTTGATAAAGCAAATATTTGTCAAGCACCATATATATATATTAAAAAATATAAAGACCAATATATATATGTAGATAAAGAGTATAATGAAAAAAAGGTATCTTTAGAAGAGGTAGCAGAAGTTATTGAAAAAGAAATTGGTTATCCAACATTTATTAAACCATCAAATTCTGGTTCAAGTGTAGGAATTAATAAAGCAAAAAATAAAGAAGAGTTAAAAAAATGTATAGAATATGCAGGAAAATTTGATAAAAAAATCTTAATAGAAAAAGGGATTAATGGACAAGAGGTAGAATGTGCAGTTCTTGGGAATGATGAAGTAATAGCATCTTGTGTTGGAGAAATAAAACCTGCTGATGAATTTTACAGTTATGATGCTAAATATCAAAATGAAAACTCACAAACAAGAATTCCAGCAGATTTGGAAGAAAATATTTCAAATGAAATTAAAAAATTAGCAAAAAAAGCCTTTAAAGCAATTGATGGAAAAGGATTATCAAGAGTAGATTTTTTTGTAGAGAATGGAACAAATAAAATTTATATTAACGAAATTAATACATTACCAGGATTTACAAAAATAAGTATGTATCCGAAATTATTCGAAGCAGAGGGGATACAATATAATGAATTATTAGATAGATTAATAATATTAGCACAAGAATAACTATATAGGTTTTTTCTAAAAAATCCATAAAACTATGGATTTTTTTTATTTTTATGGTATAATAAAAGCACCTGATTATTGGGAGGATGTCAAATGATTTTTAAAGATTATTATAAGATTTTGGGGCTAGAAACTAGCAGAGTTTCTAATGAGGAAATAAAAGTAGCATATAGAAATGCTGCAAAAAAATATCATCCAGATGTAAATGTAGGAGATAGATTAGCAGAAGAACGTATAAAAGATATTAATGAAGCATATAGAATTTTATCAGCAACAAATTCTAAAAGAAAATATGATAGAATATGGAATTCACACAATTTAGTAAGTAAAAAATTTAACATAAAAGGAAAAGATTCCATCGTAAGAATGTTTTTTGGAAACATTAAGAAAAATGATGGAGAAGAAAATAAAATAAAAAATAAAGAGCCATTAAGAGGCGAAAATATAGAAACAGAAATTAATGCAACAATATATGAAGCTTTTTATGGATTAGATAAAAAAATTTCCTTAAGAACAATTGATGGAAAAATGAAAACATTTATGGTTACTATTCCTCAAGGGATAAGAAATGGGGAAAAAATAAGATTACTAGGTCAAGGTAAACCTGGAATTAATGGTGCTAAAAATGGAGATTTACTTATAAAAATAAACATAAAAAATGACAAGAAATTTAAATTGCAAGGTTATGATATGTATACAGATTTATTAATTACTCCATGGGAGGCAGCATTAGGAACAAGAGTAAATATTCAATCAATAGATGAAGAAACAAAAGTATATATACCTCAGGGAGTACAAAGTGGTGAAAAAATTAGAATACCTAGTAAAGGTTATAAAGATGGAAAAGGGTCAAGAGGAGATTTGATTGCAGAAGTAAAAATTATGGTACCTAATAAATTAACACAAGAAGAAAAGAAAATATTTGAAGAATTAAATAATATATCAACCTTTAATCCAAGGAAAGACTAAGAAAAAAGTTTGTATTTACATAAAATCTATATTGACAATATCTGTATTTTAATGTAAAATAAATAGTGAGTGTTATACAAAACAAAAGACAAGCTATGGATTAAAAACATAGAAATGGAGGTAAAAAAATGGAGACATGGGAAGGGAAAAGCTTTAGTATTACAGACCCCAAAGGAGTAAGTACAGTAATCTATCAAATCATTAAAACTCCAAAAGCCTTATTAAGTGAATATCCTAAATATGTTTTAGAAAGATTAGAATCAACAGATGAAATAAGAGGAGATATGATTAGAAAGACATTTTATGTGGATTTTCCGTCAACAAATCAAGATGACTTAGTTATATTGTCTTTTGGAAAAGATAGAGTTGTTGTTAATACTGCTATTTTGGAAGGAAAAAAAGTTTCTATTAGTAAAAAACCAATGCCTTTAAAATTTGATAGCATATACTCAGAAAATGAAACAGAGATTAAAGATTTTAGATACACACCAAATTTAAAGAGACCAATATGTGTAATAGACCCAGAAACTACAGAAGAAATAAAGCCAGTACTTTATTTTGATGAAAAAACAAATGAAGTTAGAGGAAAGTGTAAGTTGAAACCAAATAAACCTTATTTTGCCTTTGAAATCAAGGACAAAAAAGAGGATTAAGGGAGGAAAGTTTAAATGAATAATCCAGGGACAAGACAAGAATCGAATTTAGAAAATGCTACATTTACATGTTGTGTGTTCTTACAAAAAGTTAAAGGAATGGATGAAAAAAATGACTATATAGAAAGCCTTAAACATGGGAAGGGTGACTTAGAAAAACAAATCTTAGGAAAACAAATTATAGAGACAGATGTAGAAACAGTACTTACTAAATTAACACCTGATGGTAGATTAGTACGAAAAAATAAAGAAGGAAAAGTTATAGAATCAGCAAAATCACCTGAAGATGTTAAAAGGCTAAAAGAAGTACAAGATTGTATAAAAGCACAACAAAATCAAAGCAAAGAAGTAGGACAAGATAAAGATAAATAAACAAAAGAGTAGGTGATTATAGTGAACTATAAGATTGAAGGAGCAATAAGAAGAAATAGAACAAACTTTATAATATTTGCAATACTATGGATATTTTTAGCCATAGTATTTGTTGCGCCTATTTCATATAGTACATTTCAAGCCAAATTAAGTGGACAATTCAATTTGCAAATATTTATAGAAACATTTGGAAGTTCTATATCACATCCATTTAATACTTTAGGAAATGTACTTAATGAAGGAGCTATAAAAGATTATTTTTCAACATTACTTGTTGTAACAATTTTTTATTCAGTATTTTTCTTTATAGGATTTGTAAAATCTGCGCCAAAAAATGAATTTTCTGATATAGAACATGGTTCTAGTGATTGGAGTCAAAGAGGAGAACAATATCAAATATTAAACAAAAATAAAGGTATTATTTTAGCAGAAAATAATTATTTACCAGTTGATAAAAGAGGAAATGTAAATGTGCTAGTAGTTGGACGGTTCAGGGTCTGGTAAATCTGCATCATATTCTATTCCAAATGCTCACCAAATGCTAGGGTCTTATGTATTTACAGACCCTAAAGGAGAATTATATGATAGAACAGCAGGATATTTAAAAGCACATGGATACAAAATTAAAGTATTAAACCTTGTAAGACCAGAATATAGTGATGGATATAATCCATTAATGCATATAGCATCAGGATTAGATGTTGATGTTATTGCAAATACAATAATAAGAGGGCAAAAGGCAGAAGGTGGAAGTGCAGATCCTTTTTGGGATGACTCTGCTGAGATGTTATTAAAAGCATTAATTTATTATTTATTAGCAACAAGACCAGAAGAAGAACAAAATTTAGCAAGTTGTGCTGAATTAGTTAGGGCAGCAAATACAAATGGAGGAAGTAACCTTCTTACAGAATTGATGAGTCAATTACCATATGACCACCCTGCAAGAATGAACTACAAATCTATTGAAATTGCACCAGAGAAGACATATAGTTCTATTTTGAGTTCATTACAATCTAAACTTGGTAAGTTTGATTCAAAAGAAATTGCAGAATTAACTTCAACAGATACAATTGATTTTGAAGAAATAGGAAATAAAAAAACAGCAGTATATGTTATATCATCAGATACACATGGAGCTTATGATTTCTTACTAACTATATTTTTTGCACAGATGATACAACAATTATATGATTATGCAGACCAAAATGGAGGAGCATTAAAAGAACAAACTTTTTTTATACTAGATGAGTTTGCAAATATAGGTAAAATACCTGATTTTGATAAAAAGATTTCTACATCTAGAAGTAGAAAAATATCATTTAGTGTTATTTTACAAAATATAGACCAATTAGAAGCTGTTTATGAAAAATCATATGAAACTATTATGGGTAACTGTGATACACATGTATTTTTAGGAAGTAACTCATATAAGACAGTTGAATATTTTTCGAAAGCTTTAGGTGAAAAGACAATTGAAAGAGATAGTATATCTATAAATAAAGATAGGCAAAACTGGCGAACAGGAAAAAGTGTATCAGACCAAATAATGGCGAGAGCATTGATGACACCT
Source organism: uncultured Clostridium sp. (assembly GCA_947364715.1). Lineage (GTDB taxonomy): Bacteria > Bacillota > Clostridia > TANB77 > CAG-508 > CAG-269. The sequence goes on along the minus strand of CANAUI010000044.1, from coordinate 3,917 downwards.
GATGAATTAAGAAGAATGGATAATGACTTATGTATTATCTATGAAAAAGGAATTAAACCTGTAAAGGCAAATAAATTTTATTATTTTAAACATCCAATGGCAAGAGAAATGAAAAGAGTAGAAATAAGTCATAATGATATTGGAGAAATAGATAGAGGAACATGGAGAAAATACAATCCATATAATCCATATGTGCCAGAAGATGAGAAAAAAGAAAAGATTGATAGTTTAAAAGTAGAATCTTTAGATGATTTATTTGATGATGATATACCATTAAAAGATGAAAAAAAATCAATTTCAGAACAAATACAATCAGAAAATACATTAAATTCAAATTCTTTTGATAATGCACCAGTGTTACCACAAGAGCCAATTGAAAATGAAGAAGATGATATGTATGACTTACAAAAAGAATTGGAAGCAAAATTTGATGAATTATTTGGTCCATTAGATGATTCTGATTAATAAATATATTGTTAAAAATCCACAAATTGTTTGTGGATTTTTCGATTAATATCTAAAATTCAAAGCTAAAAATATTACTTCTTTAATAATAACTAAATTGTAACTACAATAAAAATGACCAAAAAAATTTTCGCCTATATACTTGAAAAAAAGTAAAAATTAGTATACAATCATAATCATAAAATAATGAAAAGGGAAGATAAATATGAAATTTGTACATATAGCAGACATACATTTTGATAGTCCTTTTGTAAATTTATCAGATAGAGAAAATTTAGGAGATATCAAAAGATTAGAACAAAGAAAAGTATTTAAAAAAGTAATTGAATATATAAAAGAAAAAGGAATTGATTTTTTATTTATTGGAGGGGATTTGTATGAACACCAATATATTAGAAAATCAACAATAGAATATATAAATGGATTATTTAAAGAAATTCCAAATACAAAGGTATATATTAGCCCAGGAAATCATGACCCATATATTAAAAATTCTTATTATAACCAATTTGAATGGAATGAAAATGTACATATATTTTCATCAAAAATTGAAAAGATAGTATTAGAAGATGTCAATATATATGGATATGGATTTGACGATTTTTATTGTACAGATTGTGGAATTGAAAACTTAGAAATAGAAGATAAAACAAAAAATAATATATTAGTTATTCATAGTACTATTGATGGAGCAAATATAGAGGAAAAACAATATAATTCTATATCTAAAAAACTATTAGAACAAAAAGGATTTGATTATGTAGCAACTGGGCATATTCACAAAATAGACTATAATACATATGAAAATCAGAAGATAGTATATCCAGGCTCTTTAATATCTTTAGGATTTGACGAATTAGGTAAACATGGAATGATTGTAGGAGAATTAAACGAAAATAAAGAGTTAAAAACAGAATTTGTTTCATTAAGTGAAAAAGATTTTAAAGAAAAAGAATTTAATGTAAATGAATGTATTTCTAAGGAGGAATTAATTGAAAAAATAAATGATTTAGAACTTACAGAAAATTCATTTATTAAATTAATATTAATTGGAAAAAGAAATTTTGAAATTGATAAATATGAATTATATAAATTATTAACAAATGAAAAAATTATAAAAATTAAAGACTATACAAAAATACAATATGATTTAGAAAAATTAGCAAATAACTATACATTAAAAGGATTATTTGTAAAAGAAATTTTAAAAGAAAAAGAAAATGCAAAAGAAGAAGATTTAGAAGTTATAGAAAAAGCAGTTGAGATTGCTTTTGAAGCATTAGAGTAAAAGTTAAATCTTGATTTATATCATAGGGTTTCCTATATAACATCTTAATTTGACAACATTACATATGATAGAGAGGAAGGATAAATCTAATGAAAATACGTAAATTAAAAATAAACTCTTATGGAAAATTATTAAATAAAGAAATAGAATTAAATGACCATATAAATATAATCTATGGTAAAAACGAAGCAGGTAAATCAACAATATTAAATTTTATTGTAAATATGTTATATGGAATATCTAAAAATAAAAATGGAAAAATATATTCTGATTTTGAAAAATATAAGCCATGGAATAATGAAGACTTTTCTGGAAAAATTGAATATGAGTTAGATAATAAAGAGGTATTTGAAGTATTTAGAGATTTTAAAAAGAAAAATCCACAAATATTTAATGAAAAAAAAGAAGATATTTCCAAACAATTTAATATTGATAAATCAAAAGGAAATGAATTTTTTTATGAACAAACAAAAATGGATGAAACATTATTTTTATCTACTATTGTTGTGAATCAAGATGAAGTAAAATTAGAAAAAAGTGAACAAAATATATTAATACAAAAAATTGCCAATTTAGTAGGAACAGGAGAAGATAATGTCTCATATAAACGTGCAATTGATAGAATTAATAGAAGACAATTAGAAGAAATAGGAACTCAAAAATCTAGGGAAAAACCATTAAATAAATTATTGAGAGAAAATGAAATATTAGAAGAAGAAAAAATAAAATTAAAAAAATATAAAAATGTAAAATATGAAATTGAAGAAAATAATAAAAAATTATTAGAAAAATATTTAAATTCAGAAATGGAATTAGAATATTTAAAAAAAATAAAAAAAATATTAGAAGAAGAAAAATTAGAAAATGAAAAAATAAAAATAAAAGAAAAAATAAAAAATGAAAATAATAAAAAAATAGATTTAAATAAAAAAGAAATTTCTAATATTGAAAATGAAAATAAAAAAATATTCGAAAAAAATAATAAAAAAATAAATGAAAAAATAAAAAATAAAAATAAAATAAAAAATAAATTAATAATATTATTTATTATTTTAATTTTAATTAATATTTTATTATTTATTTCTATAAAAAATAATATTTTTAAATATATTTTTCTTCTTACTCTCCCAATGGATTTAATTTTTTCTATTTTATTTTTAAATAATAAAAAAAATAAAATAAAAATATTAGAAAAAGAAAATAAAAAAGAGGAAGAAAAAATAAATAATGAAAAAAATGATTATTTAAATGAAAATAAAATTATAGAAAAAAATAATAATGAATTACAAAATGAAATAAATGAATTAAAAAATAATTTAAATTTAAAAATAAATATTAAAATAGAAGAAAATAAAAATAATTATTTAAATAAAATAAAAAATAAAGAAATAATAAAAATAAATAATTTAAATAATGTAGAAGAAGAAATAGAAAAAGTACAAAAAGAATTAAATATAATAAAAATAAAATTACACGAATTAGATTTAGATAAAGAAAATATTGAACCACAAATAGATAACTTAATAAAAATAGAAGAAAATATAGTTAACAATAATGAAAAAATTGTAAACTTAAAACAATTAGAAAAGAGTATGAATTTGGCGAAACAATTAATAGAAAACGCATATGAAAAAATGAAAAACACAGTTACTCCCAAGTTTACAGAAAATCTTTCTAAAAATATAGAAGAAATAACAAATGGGAAATATACAAATGTTATAGTAAGAGATGATAATGGATTAGTTGTAGAATTAGAAAAAGGAAATTATGTTGAAGCAAATAGATTAAGTGTAGGAACAATTGACCAATTATATTTATCTTTAAGATTATCTATGATAGAAGATTTATCAAAAGAGAAAATGCCAATTATTTTAGATGAGGCATTTGCATATTATGATACACAAAGATTAAAAAATATATTAAAATATATAGAAAAATCTTATCCAAATAGACAGATTATTTTATTTACTTGTACTGAAAGAGAAAAAGATATTTTTAATGAATTTAATATTATTTATAATTATGTAGACTTATAAAAATATAAATAAAATATATATCAGAAAATAAAGAGAATTTTAACATCTTGTAATTACATTATATGAGAATATACCAGTAAAAAAGAGTAAAAATTTTTCGCAATAAAAAATGCAATAATATTAACAAA
>CANAUI010000043.1 GCA_947364715.1 uncultured Clostridium sp. | reverse complement strand
AAAATTTCTAAAAAACTTTTCATTTTTCTATTGACTTTTCATAGTTGGTCTCCTTTAGTAGAGTCTTTAACCTGTATCCAATTTTCACCTCTAAAATATGAAGTCATTGGAATACCATGATTCTTACCTATAAAACCTGTAGTCCAATTCTCTTCTGAATCACTTGCTATATCTTCTAAAAAATTGTAAAAATTTTTCATAGGAACAAATAGCTTTTCCCATAATTTATAAGCATCTTTTCCTTCTACTTTATTTCCATATCCTAAATACTCTGAAAATTTATTTAAATCTAGTAATTTAACATTAACATGTAATTCATCAATAGCTTTTATTATTAATTCTTTTACTTCACATTCATTTAATGCAGTCACTACAATATTATATCTTACTGAAATCCCATTTTCTTTGAGTACTCGAGTGCTACTTATTACATTATCTGAAAGAAATTTTGTAAAATTAACTCCATTTAAGTTACTTGATATGCTGTCAACACTAAAAATTATATATAATCTTTCTTTGTATTTTACTATAACATCTAAATATTTTAGAATTAAATATCCATTAGTATTTATTCTTATTTTAGTATCTTTAAAATTCATAATAAACTCAATTAATTCTCCAAAATAAGGTACTATTGTTGGTTCTCCACCAGTAATTCTAAAATTTGTAATTCCTATATTATATGCATTTTCAATAATTTTTTTAACTTTCTGAAAGGGAATTGTTTCTTTTTTGTTTGATATACTTTCTCCCCCCTCTTTACAATAAAAACATTGATAATTACAATAAGTTGTTATGGCAATTGCTAAATATGTATTTATTTTTTTCATTTAATATATCTCCTAATAATTAACATCTATTTGTCTTATATTATGATAACATAATATAATTATTCTGAGAAATACATATATGTATATATGTTATAACTTATTGGAATATCGTATCAGTTCTAGTATCTTTGTCCTTATATTTAGAATTAATGAATAATTTTACATCTATACCTCATATCTTAAATAGTCGTTTTGTTTTATATAATTTAAATCACTACATAAAATAGTATTTTCATCTAATGTAATACCATATATTTTTTTATTAATTTCCATTAAAGCCTTTTTTCCCTCTTCTATATCTATTGAAAATTTATTTAAAAATTTCATTATGTTATCTGTACCATCATAATGTTGAATAATATAATATGCTAATGGAGAAACAACCTCATTTTCAACAAACCCTAAAGATAAATATTGTAAAACTTCACTTAATTGCTTGTCATATTGCGGAGGCTCCTTAAAAAAAACATCTAAAGTATTAAAATCATTTATGGAAATATGTTTTTGTACTAATTTAACAAACCCTCTTCCAGTATTAATAATTTTACTTATACCATTAAGACCATATCTGAAATATAATAAACATGCAACTCTAAAATAATCAGTATATAATCTAAATTTTTGTAAGGAATTATTGTAATTTAAACGTTTGGATAAAAAATAATTTATTATGTATTCTTTATCAATCAATTTTATACCACAATAAATTGTACCTATTAACTCACATATTCCTTCTTCTAAACCTCTTGCTAAAAGTTGACTATCTTTTCTACTTATTATTTGGTGAATAACTTCATGTCCAAAAATTAATTTATATTGAATATAACTCATACTATTTTTTTTAAAGTAGACTCCTGGTATTATTCCATATTTTTTAAAATCAGACTTATCAGGTGCTAATGCAACAAAAGATTGATTTTCATATGGTTGAGGAAACTTATCGACAATAAAACTTTTTGTACTATCTTCATCTACTAAAATATTAATATTATTTAATACCTTTTTAATTTCAAATATAAAATTATTAAAGTCATTCTGGAAATCAAATTGTATTGTTGTATTTTCTATATATTTATAAAGGTATTTCATTTCATCATAAATCAAGATATATTCTGCTTGTTCATTATTTATTTTATCACTCTTATTATTTTCTATTACACACATGATTTTATAAATTTCATTTAATAGTTCTTCCTTTGTAGAAATTTCTTTATTTACAATATACTTTTCTAAACAAGACATAAAATTATCTATATTATTATATTTTCCTTTATTAAAATATAATAACCCATTTATAAACTGTTTTACATTCACACTAACCTCTCCTATTAATCTTAATCTCTACTTTATCCCTTATGGATTATTTTGCTCTCTATAATAATTAATATATTGTGCTGTAACTAGTGTATTTATGGAAAAATAGTACTTACACAACCTTCTAAATAATAGTAATCTATCATCATATGGTAAATTTATTTCTGATATAGCATATTTCCTCAATATCCATGTTCTGAAATACACATTATATAACATTTTCACCTGTATATTTAATATCATAGTATTAGAGTTTTTTCAACATTTACTTGGATTAATTTTTAAATATAATAGGATTAGAAAATAAATGTAGAAAAAGAGACAGTTGAAATATTCAAAATACTACGTTATTTTGATATTTCAACCATTCCTAAAGCAAGATAAATTAATAGATATATACATTAGAAAAAATTTTTTCATTCCTTTATCCTACTAAATTTGTTTACCTAAAATTTCTTAAAGGTTAAAATTCATAGTCAAAAAATATTTAAAAAAGTATAAAATTTATAAAATCTATGTTATAATTGAAATACATTTAAATACTTAAAATATACTAAAAAGTAAGATAGATATAGGAGAAAAAGAAAATGAGAGATACAAAAGGGGTTACATTGATAGCACTTATAATTACGATTTTATTCTCTTATGACGAAAAATTAAAATGTAGTAATAGCAAAGGTTTCCTCCTACAAACAATTTAGTAAAAATAAAATTTTCACATATTTGAAAGATGAATTGTAAAAAATAAATACAAGTTTATCTTTTTTTGAATTTATAATGAAAAAATTGAAAATAAATGCTATAATAATTTCAATACAGTTAATAAATTGTGCAGACATCATCTGCACAATTAGAAAGAGGAAAATATGAACGAATTAGAAAATATAGATAATGTTAATATAGATGAGTTATATAATAGAATCGTTGTACTGATAGAAAATGCAAAAAGGAATGTAGCTGTAAAAGTAAATAACGAAATGACTTTCTTGTATTGGAATATAGGAAAAGATATAACAGAAAATGTACTTAAAAACCAAAAGGCAGAATATGGAAAATCTGTAATAAAGAAATTAAGTAAAAAGTTAGTAATTGAATATGGAAGAGGTTATGGGGAAAGAAATATATTTAGAATGTTAAAGTTCTATGATTATTTTCCAAATTTTGAAATTTTGTCGACACTGTCGGCAAAATTGAGTTGGTCACATTTTGTAGAACTATTACAGATACAAGATAATCTTAAAAGAGATTTTTATGCTACAATGTGTGCAAATGAACTTTGGGGAGTAAGAACATTAAGAGAAAGAATAGGTTCAGCTTTATTTGAAAGGACAGCAATATCGAAAAAACCAGAACAAACAATAATAAATGATTTACAATTATTAAGTAAAGAAAATAAAATGACTACAAATTTATTTTTTAGAGATCCATATATTTTAGATTTTTTGGATTTAAAAGATACATATAGCGAAAAAGATTTGGAAAATGCAATTTTAGGCGAATTAGAAAGATTTATTTTAGAAATGGGAAACGATTTTGCATTTTTAGCTAGACAAAAAAGAATAACAATAGATGGAGAAGATTATTATATAGACTTGCTATTTTATCACAGAAAAATGAAAAGGTTGGTTGTTATTGAGTTAAAATTGGACAAATTTAGACCAGAACATAAAGGACAAGTAGAACTTTATTTGAAATGGTTGGATAAATACGAAAAAGCAGATGGAGAAGAGCCTCCAATTGCTATTATATTGTGTGCAACTAAAAATGATATGATGGCAGAATTATTAGAATTAGATAATAGTGGAATACACGTAGCACAATAATTGTTATTCCATCATCAATTTGATTTAATTTATCAAACAATAACAATATACTTTTATCTTCTAAAGAATATCTAATTAAATCTATATCAATATCAACAGTAGCTCGTCTTTTGTCATTAGTTATATTAAACATAACTACTCCACCTTTGATTGTAATATTGTTTCTATAATTAGATTTTGCAATTCTGCTTAATATTATATCTTGTGCAACTCTTGATGTTGCATAAGCATCTTCATATCCTTTTTCTAAATAAAAGTCTATGCTTTCTAATAAATTCATCTAATTAAAAAACCTCCCTATGTATAATTTCAAAAATGTTTTTTCTGTTAGCAAAACATTCTAAATATTAAACTAAAATAAGGCGTTTGTCAACAAAATCGCCTTATTTTAGTTTAATGTTTTTACTTATTTATACCATAAAATTGGTATATCGCAGTCATATCAATGCTTTGAACATAATAAAACAGAATACTAATATTTTAGCATTCTGTTTACATAATGGCTCCTTTGCGTAGGACGTATTCGAAAAATCTATCGCAAAAAAGTTACTTATTTCCGTTTCAAATGTAGTTATAGTAATAGATTACAAGAAATGTACCCACAAATCATTGTTTTTTTGCTATTAACTATGTTTTTAATTTAACATAAAATTTTAGGTTTGGCAATACTTTTTAGAAAAGTTTATATTTTAATAACAGCTACTATTGCATTTTCTAGTAATTCATCATATTCTTCTTTTGCAACATCTAATATTTCAAACGATTTTAACTGTTCTTTCATTTCAATAAATCTGTGAATCTCAATATCTTTAAATCCTATTTTCATCATAAATGATTTTATATGTTCTATATCATTAAATCTGTCTTGTAAATCATTTCTTGAAGTAACTTGATTTAAGTTTTTATTAAAATCTGGTAAGCATACGTTTTGCTTTTCTATAAACTTTTTAGGTGTAACATCACAAGTAATCCATACTCCATTATATTTTTTTAATACATTATAAATATTCTTTGCAACAATTTCTTTTTCTTCAAAAGTTAAGTATCTAAGTAAGCCTTCATTTATTATCGCTACTTCTTTATTTTTATCAAGAAATTCATCACATTTTTCAAAATCTGCATAGTTTAATGCATTACCACTTGTTATATGTAAATTGTTAGGAATACTAGCAATATCTTTTAGCAATCTAACTTTATTCTTTGCTACTTCCTCCAAATCCATTTCAATATACTCATATCCTTTTTCAGAATATATTATACCTCTTGAAGAATATCCTGATGCAATTTCAACTACCTGTTTTACATTTAAATCATCCAATATTTTGTTAGTTAGTTTATATCTTGCTTCTATTTCTGGTGCTAATAATTTATTTAATTTTACATCATTATCTTTGCAGTTTTTCTGTAACCATTGATATATTTCTTTTTCATAAGGTATATCTGTAAATTGCCTAGGATATGCAGTTACAATTGCTGTTGGACTAATACTTTCAAAATTATCTAACATAGCTTACTTTTCCTCTTTTCTATAATTCAATAACATCTAAATCATCTGGTACATATATGTTTCCATTAAAGTATTGTTTTGCCTCTTCTGTGTATAACCTTTTTCTATTTTCTAAATCGTTATCACTTGCATGATATAATACTAAATTTTTAACATTTAAACTCGCCCCTATTTCTGATGCTGTTTTTACAGTAGAATGCATTTTTTCGTATGGTTTAAATATATCTGCCTCTGAATCCATACACATTGCCTCATGTAATAGCCAATCTGTATTTTCTACTTCATCTCTTAATTTTTCATCAAATGTTTCATCACCTAAAAATACAAGCTTTTTTCCATTTTCTAATATTGTTTTAAATCCAAATTGTCTATCTTTTTTTGCTTGAACATCTAAAAATTTAATATTATAATTTAATATTTTTATTTCTTCTTTATCTTCTACTATATTAAAAATAATTCTGTTATCAATAAGTTTTGTAAATTTTTGTGGTAGTACTTCAAACATTATTTTTCTAATTGTATTTTTTAATTCTTTATGCATATAAACATTTAGATTTCCATCATAATTGTTATTGTCAAAAATTTTGTGCATATCTGATAATCCAAAACATTCCTAGTATATGGTCTGTATGCTTATGTGATAAAATAATGTTATGTATTTTTCTAAAATCTATGGTTGCATCCCTTAATTGTTTTATTATTTGTAGACCTCCACCTGTATCTACTAATATATGTTCTCCTTCATTATTTTCTAATGTAAAACAAGTATTATAACAATCTAATGTCATTGCGTGACCTGTTCCCAATATGTTTAGTTTTTCCATATCTATTCCTTTCTAATTTTTAATTATCTATTACTTTTATTTTATTTTTTACATTTTCTATTATACTGTCTAACTGGCTTTCTTTATACATCTTTTCTATACTATCTATTTCTAATATATCTCCACTTGTGAAATTATAAAGATATTCAAAGTCAAAATATAAAAACTCTGATATACTCTTAAACCAATTATCAATGGAATCGCATATCTCTTGTTGTTCTTCTTCACTCATTTGACCAACAGTAATTAAATATATCTTCTTTCCTTTCAAGTTTTCACTAGAACAATAAGGATTAAATCTATCAAACACATTCTTTAAAATACCTGTTATTTGATTCATATAAATTGGAGACATTATTATAATGTTATCACATTTACTAATTGCATCATAGACTTTCTTCATATCATCTTTTAATACACATTGATTTCCTTCATTTTTTTGACAAGTATTACAACCTATACAATATTTAATATCTAAATCAGCTAATGAAAGAAAAATATCATTTTCATTTCTTAATTTATTTAATAAGTTATAACTATTGTGTTTTCTATTACTTGCACTTATGTATAAATTCATATCTTACCTCCTTAATCTAAACATTTCTTTTTATATAATAATATTCTGTGCATACATCCTTAAATCCTAATTTCCTATATGTGTCTGCTGGATAATAGCCATCTTCCGTTTGTAAAAAGGCTAATTTTAGATTTTTATCTTTACATATTTTTAATTGTTGTTTTATAATTTCTTTTCCAATACCTCTACATCTAAAATCTTTTTTTACTGCTAATCCATATATACCATAAATCTCGTCATCATATACGCCACTAGTAATACCTACTATTTCATCATTTACTTTAGCAAAGTAAAATTCGTCTGTATATTCACTTTCTACATTTTTATAGTTCTCATAAACTTCTTTATATACTGAATCTAAATCTCCATAAGGATCTTCTTTATCTCCTGTTTGATATGCTTTTATCATTTCTTCACTATATAGTTTCATATCTGTTGTTTTCTCTAATTTTACATTTAAAGAACAATTAGTTTTAATATCATCTAGCTCTTCGAAATTATCGAAAATTTGCCATACTTCATTTGAAACTAATTCATAGCTACTATCAAAAAATATTTCTCTCTTATTATAAATTTCTTCCATATATGGTAATATAGCAATAGCAACGTTTCTATTTTTTTCTTTCATTTTGCCACTTGCATCTAATATGGTTTTGTCAAAATCTTCTTTATTATTTGCTTTTATGTCTGTAATAAAGTTGTACCAATAGTCTTTTATTTTATTATGATATGCTATACTATATTTTTCAAATTTATCCATTCCATCAAATTGAAATCCTAAATTAGCATATATGTTGAAATGGTTTAATTTTTTTATCAATTCTAAATCCATAACATTTCTCCTCTAAAATTATATTTCATATCTTGTTTCTATATCAATATAACCATTTTTAGGTATTAATACAATATTTAAAATATTATTTTTAATGCAAGATTTCATATCTGCTATTAATTCATTTTTATTTTTTATTGTAAAATTAGTGTATATTTTTATTATTTTACTAATATGTAAATTATTGTCTAGTAAAGGAACAACTATATCTTCTCTTACTTCTCCTATACTACTGTTTTCTTCTTTTATTAATTCCTTTATATTTTCTTCATCTATTTGACTAGCATCTAATTTTAGTGTTATTTCTTTTGCTTTCTTGATATGTTTTTGAAAAAGGATTTTTTCTAAAAAACTTATACTATCGTAGTCTGATTTAGTATAAAGATATGCTTTAGTTAAATTTAGATTAAAAGTAGTATTTATCTTTTTTAATACTTCACAAAATCTTATTGTATTTTTCAAAATAGAAATATCATGTTTTACTGGCAACCTTCCAATCATGCTTTTCTTTGGATTATCAAAAAATTTCATGTACATTTCTTTTCCTTCTGCAATATTTAATAATATTTTATAGAACGTTATATTCGCATCTAAATTATCTTTATATCTATCATTAATATTGAAATTAAAATTAAATTGTACATCCGCACTGCTATTTTCTTCTTTTATATTACTAACTACAAGCTTTATTTTCACTACAATAAAACTATCTTGTTTTTCATTATTAAGATAAGTTATATTATCACTTTCTTTTTTTACAATTTTTAATTGTATACCATCTATTATAAAATCACTATCTATAAACCCAATAGAAACAATTGGTACATTTGGAAATCTCTGTGGAAAAATATATGATTCTACAATTTCTTCATCTAAAAACGGTTGATATGGATCTATCTCTTCACCTAACATTTGAATAGTAGAATTGACTTTTACTTTTATAGGTTCTTGATTGTTATAACTATCTTGAAGCATTTTATTCAAATCTTTATATTCTTTGTATTTGTTATCTATTACTGTAACATTACTTTTGATTGATAATGGGAATTTTTTCTCTGCTTCTTCATTAGCAGGAATACTTTTGTAGCCTACCTTTCCATTAGGAAATTTATCAATACCTGTATAAAAGTATGGATATAATTTATGTTGTTTTTTAGTCATTTCCAACAAAAAGTCTGAATCAATAGTTATTTGATTATTATAATTATTTTGTGCTATCGTGTTATTATTTCCTATAAATTGTGCTATATTACTTTGATTTTCTTCTTTATTTACTTTCTCCATCAGTCATATTCTCCTGTTTTATTGTATTCTTGCTTCCTATGCTAATACTACTATTTTTTTGTTTATTTATGTTGTATTTCTTTTTAGTATAAAATGTTCCTCCAACAAAACCTGCTAAAAATGTTATAATTGCTATAATTAATTCTGAAATTAACTTTACTATTTCTGTATCCACTAAAGTTTTCCTCCTAAATCAAATTTATTTTAATTTATTTTTAAGACTTTCTTAATTCCTTTGGTAAAAACATATCAATTTCTTTATCATGTAATGTCATTTCTTCATTTTGTTTTAGTGCTTTACTTGCTATTCTATATGCCTTTGAATTAGTTCTAGGTCCATTTTGATATGCTTCGTTAAGTTCTTCTTGTAGTTTATCTCTTTTTATAATAATTTCATCTTCATTTAATTTTCCTATTTTTATATCTGTTAACAAAGAAAAATATTTTTCTCTTATGTTCCAAAGTTTATTTACTAAATCTATATGTAATTCCTTTTCTTTTCCTATATCATAGCTTAAACAGTATATATCTAGTGCTAACGCTATTGTTGTTAATAATGCTGATACTGGTGGTATCCAACTTTGATTATTTATTATATAAGAAATTAATCCTGTTGCAGATATCGTGTTTAACACTATTTGTGATTTTTTTATTCTCTTTTCCTTTTTCTCTAATAAATCAATGCACTTTTGATGCGTAGTATGTGTCCATACTAATCTTCCAAAACATTCTCTGATTTGAGCTTCTAATATTTTAATTTGGGAATTTTGTTCCATATATTTCCCTCCATTCACTTTTTGCACAAGATGGATATTTAGTTTCGTCTGCTATAGCCTCTTTTGCCTTTTCATATGCTGTATTTGCCTTATTATTAAACTTGTTTCCTATATATAATGTATTATAACTTCCTGGTGCAAATAATATAGAGTCTTCATTCTGTTCTGACAAATACTTAAAAAAGTCTCTAGTCATCCAATCATAATAAGTATAGCTTTTATCCTTATTTTCCCAATATTTTATAAAATTATATGCTAGTGTATCAATTGCATATCCACTAATATTAACGTTCTTTTCATCTTTCCACTCTCTAAGCATTTTACATAGTTTTTTTAAATTACCATTTGTCAAATTATTATATGTATTCATTTCATCTATTTCTTTTTTAGGATTAGTTTTCTTCCAGCTTCCTCCATCATTTGTATCTGGATATAAATAACTTCCATCAGTATTTTCAAAAACAGGAACAATCTCAAAATTTATTCCATCTGAAAAATTTATTCCAACTACTTGTCCATCTGCTTTTATATGAGATGTTGAGTATGTTCTTTGTAATGATGTTTTTACTTCTTGTAATAATGCAGATTGCTTATTTCCTTGTCTATTATTAATCCTTTGATATGTGGCATATGGTAAAATAACAATCATATCAATGTCACTTAAATGAGTAGCTGTTCCTCTTCCATATGAACCTACATATAAACTATGTAATTCTTCTGATGTACTATTCCAAAATTCTAAATTTATTCTTTTGGTTATCTGTCTATATCTGTATCTTAAATTTTCCAAATCTTTATCATCAAATTTTATATTTTTGCAAAACTCTTCAAACCAACTTCCAACACTCATATTTGTATAATTCCTTTCTAAAATCTAATCTCTACTCTTCTGTATCTTTATTATTTAATCTTTTCTCTAGTGTTTCTATACTTGGTAAATTATTTGCTAAATACTCTGGTATCTCTTGTAAATATTTATATTCTGCTACTCCTATTGGCTTATTTATATCTTTCAAAGCTAGTTCAGCAGTTAACTTATGTTCATCTCTACATAGCAAAATTCCTATTGTTGGATTATCCTCTTCTTTCTTTAGTAGCATATCTACTGCATTTAAATAAAAGTTTAGTTTTCCTGCAAATTCTGGTATAAATTTGACAGTTTTTAATTCTACTACAACATAACATTTTAAGTTTAAATTATAGAATAGTAAATCTATATAATAATCTTCTCCTTCAATTTCCAAATGATATTGTCTTCCAACAAAAGCAAAACCGTTTCCAAATTCTAAAAGTAAATTAGTAATATTAGAAACTAATGCATCTTCTATATCTCTTTCTAATGCTTTTTCATTATAAGTAATATCAAATACATATGGATCTTTTAGCATTTCCAGTGCTCTTTTTCCCAATTCTATTGGTAATGTTTCTTCATAATTGCTTATTTTATTATCTAATAATGCTTGTCTACTATATAAATTAGTTGCAATTTGATGTTCTAACTGTGTTCTAGTCCATAAATTTTCTAATGCTTTTTCAGAATACCATAATCTTTCTTCCATATTTTTAACTTTATCCATTATAGATATTACTAATCCCCATGGCAATTTTGCAACGTTATGTTGCAAAATTGAATCATACTCAAATTCTTTTGCAAATTTTTGCATATATCTTAAATTTCTTGCGGATAAACCATCTGCATCTGGAAATTCCAATTTTAAATCAGTAGATAAATTATTTATAAAATTTGTACCATACTTATTCTTTTCTATTAGTCCTTTTCCTATTCTATAATACATCATTATCAGTTCATTATTTGCATTCAATAAAACTTTTTTTCTAGTATTAATTATATCTTTTTTAATCTCATTTAAAAATTTAAAATATTCATCATCATTAATTGTATTAATTAAATCTTTCATTAAATTCCTCCGTTTTGAAATTTGCAACGGAGCGTTGCAAATTTCATATTTTACTTATTTATACCATAAAATTAATATAAATACAATTGTTTCCAATATATTCATTTTAAAAATTATAAAAAGGCTGTTACTTTTGTGTACAACAACCTTTTATAATTTTATCTTCCTAAATATCTATCTTTTTTCTTTGTTTTTGAAATATCTTCTTGTCCGTTTCTCATTTGCATTTCAATTTTTATTACTTCTTTAACCTTTGGTGTATCTTCTAAAATATAATTTGCTGTTTTTAGATTTCTCCTATACTTATTTAGAATTGTAGTGCATTCATTTCGTTTTTCTTTGTATTCTTCTATTAATTTATCATCTGTGCAATTTCTTAGCTTGTTTCTGTATTTTTGCCTTAAATTAGTAACATCTTTAATATCTTCTTCAGTTTGTGAAATATAATCTTTTACATCATCTGTTGTTTTTAGTTTTTCGCTTACAATAAGTCTAATTTCATTAGAATATCGTTCCATTTTTCTTACTTCTTGTTTCATTTCTGGAGATAGTGGCTGATAGTTTCCTCGTTTTGGTAATAATCCTAACAAATGAAATAGTAATAAAAAAAGCACATCAATTCCACTCATTTTACTAATATCTTTAAATTTTCCTTTATATTTATAAACTTTGTATTTTTGTTTTTTCTTTTTAGGGTATATAAATTCCATATATTTATTTTGATAATAATATGGATTGTGTTCAACTTTGTTTGCTATATTCTTTGGCAAATATTGTTCGCCTAAATGATACATGCTTACTGCTTTTTTATCATTTATTGAACGAATTGTTGGATATTTTCTATTATAATCATCATTGATAATATAACCTTTTTTGAGCATTATCTTTTTAAATTGTCCATAATTGATACACATTTGCATTGCTTCATCAATAGTTCGTCTTATTACATTATACTTTGTTGGCTCTCCTCGTTTTTCTGCAAAGTATATACTTCTTGGTGTCTTGCCTGTTGGTTTTTCAATAACTGTTAGTCCATATTCTTTACATAGTGCATCTGATAACTCTCTAAAATGATAATATGCTCCTTTGTTACAATTAAACTTTTTCCCTGTAAACATATTAACTGAATTTACTACAAAGTGATTATGATATGTGCCAGTATTAAAATGTGTGGCGACTACAACTTGGTATTCACTCCACATTTTTTCTGCAAGTTCTACGCCAATTTTGTGTGCTAATTCTGGCGATACTTCTCCTGTTTTAAAACTTTGATATGCGTGATAAGCAATGTTTCCTGTGCATTTATCAAATCTATTTTGTACTGCCCACATTTCTTCATAAGCTGTTTCTGCTTTACAGTTTACACCAGTTACATACATAGTTTTTTCATTTTTATCTATGGTTTTCTCACCATTTTCTGCATATTTTAATACTTGCTTTAAATCTGAAAATGTTGTTTTCTCTGGATTTTTTGCATAGCTGATTACTCGAGATATACTATCTTTAATTGCCCATATTTTCGTTGTTGCCATCTATATCATCTCCGTTTTTATAATTATAAATGTCTAAGAAATCACTTTGCATTTTTGTTATTTTCTCTTTTACTTCTTCATCACTCATATAAGGAAGTTCATTTTTAAGTTCAACAATTCCATTGTAAACTTTACGAAGTTCTTCATCTGGTATTGAACAAATCTCCTTTTGTAATCCAGATTTTCTCAAATAAGATGACAAATTTAAGTTACTCTTTTTAGCATTCCTTTGTAGTTTTTTCTTTTCACTTTCACTCACTCTAACATTAATTCCTATTGTTCTATTTCTCATAATTTTTCACTTCCTCTTTGATAAATTTTCGGTTTATTTTTTATAAAAACTTTCTTAAAAATTTTTAATTTCTTATCTAATTTTAAATCTATTTTTCTAATTTTTTTCGTTTCATAAGGTAGGGGTTATAGGGGACAAAAGTCCCCTTTCAGCGTAAGCTGTCGGTTTTGTGGCAATACAAAACCTATGCTCGCTACACTTATAGACATTAAATTTGGCAATACATCTATCTATTTGCTCCTAACAGTAATTTCTTATACATATATTAGTTCATTTAATATAATTTCTTCTGCTGTACTTTTAAAATTATTCATCATACTAACCCAATAAAGTTGGTCTGTATTTTTCATTTCTTCTGTTAGATTATTTTTCTGTTTTAGTTGTTCGATTATAATGTTAATTCTCTTTTCTGCTGTTTCTTGAATCTCTTTTAAATGTTT
>CANAUI010000042.1 GCA_947364715.1 uncultured Clostridium sp. | reverse complement strand
GGCTTTCGTTTTCCTGTTTCTAAAAGAGAAAGGTAACTAGGGGAGATATTACATAATTTATTAACATTATATGTGCTATACCCTAAACTTTCTCTAATTGTTCTTAAGAATTGACCTAATTCTATATTAGTAAGACTCATATTAAAACCTCCATCTGTGAATATTCTACTATAAACAATTACATTTGTAAATATAGTATAAAAAATTTAAAAAAAGTATTGACATTTGTAATTGCAATGTTATATGCTTACAATTGTAATTGAAAAATAGTGCATAGAGATAAGGACTAGCAATATTGAATAGACTTTTTAAGAGGTGTTTTAATATGCTAGTAAAAGAATTTAAATTAGGAAATACAATAATAGAAGTTGATGATGAATTTTATCCTAAAACAATGGAAGACAATGAAGTTATATACCAAGAATTTAATAAAGTAGGTTGGGAAATTCTTCATCTTAAAAATGAAAGAAGGTAAAACAAGTGAAAAATATATAAAAATGATGAATATGAAATATGTAAATGAAAAGTATACATTCAAATGTATGAAAAATAATAATTTTTATAAATTATCTCTTTACTTTTTTTTGTTTTATATGTAATAATATAAAAAGATAATAAAAAGAAAAGATAGAAACGATTTGGCGACCGACTATCTTTTCTCATCTTGTACATATACTATAAGTATATGTCTATTTATATTATACATGCGTAAATATATTATGTCAAGACTACTAAAAATTATTTTATGAATATATCATATTTTTATTTTTTAAGAATAGATTTATAAATAAAGATAGGAGAAAAAATAAATGAAACAAATAGTTATTAATATTTTTTTAGGATTAGTACCAGAGGTATTATTTTTTACATTATTTATTATAAGTGTAAAAAAATTGAAAGAGAAAAAGGTAAGACTTTTTTTCATGATAGCAATAATTTATACAGCCTGTGTGATGATAATTAGGTATAAAATCATATTCTATTTTTTATTTTTATTTCTTTTATACGGTGGACTAAAAATTCTTTATAAAAAGAAAATTGAAATAATTGATATATCGATTTTTTCACTTGCTATGCTTTATATTACAATAGTATCTGCTCTTTCATATGTATGTATAAAAGAAGATGAATCAAATTATTGGTATTTCTATTTCTTAGCAAGAGTTTTATTATTTGCACCATTTATATTAAAAAGTAAATTTAATTTAGCTTATGAATATTATAGAAGCATATGGAATATAAATGATAAAGGCATAAAAAGTATCACAGTAAGAAATATAAGTGTTATAGTTATGGCAGTACTTACAACTTTCATCAATACTTGTATATCTATAAAAATTAGTTAGAAAGGAGGGAAAGTTAATGGATATAAATTCATGGATTTTCTTTTGTGACACAGAAGATGGAGAATAATTTTAGATAGAACAAAGGAGAAAAAATGAAGAGTTTTAATTATAAAAGCTTATTGTTTAATTTAGTAGAATCTATAGTTGTAATGGTTGTAGGATATTTTTTAATATCAATTCCGAAAATGTTTATTATAATAACAGTTTTTACATTCACAAGGGAAGTAATTGGAGGTGCAAAGCATTACAAAAACATCTATAAATGTATGCTTTGGAGCTTTTTAGTAATGGAGTCATTATTTTTAGTTGCAAGAATAAATTTTATACTTGGTGTATGTATTACAGTATTTGCAGGAATAACACTTTCAAGAGGAGGAGATATTCCAATTTTCGAATATAATAATGATAAAGATAAGAAAAAGTATAGAGAATTAAGACATTATATAGAAAACAATAAGGATACAAAGCAATTAAAAGAATTCGAAGATTTAATTATAAATTTTAATACAAAATATAATGATAGGTTTAAAATAAATCTTTATGAAATGTATAAATTGATTTTTTATGAGGGACTTAGTTACGAAAAAGTAAAAAAAGAAATGAATTTACGTGATGATAATCACGTGATAACAAATGCATTAGATATGATTTTTATATGTTATAATACATATATAGATATAAATGAACAGTATAAACAAAAAAAAGAAGAGTTGACTACATGTTAGTCAACTTTTTTTAAAAAATTTCATAGTGGCCACTGACATTCTTTGTGTCGAATATTGTAGAATAGTAAAAACAAAAGAAAAAGGAGGAAAAAATGGATAATATTGAAGAAGTAAGGCAAGAGTTATATTTAGAAATAAACAGAAGTGGACTCAATTCTACAGAAACACAAAATTTAAGTAATAAACTTAATGAAATAATAAATTTATATTATCTGGATAATAAAAAATGGAAAATATAAATAAAATAAATCAAAAGAAAAGAGGTTATTATGAAAGAAGTAGTATTAAATGAAGTGAAAAAAGAATTAAATTGGAAAGAAAGAATCATAGTAAAAATATTTCCAAATACTTTTATTAAAGTGTGTAATATAACTAGAATAAAAATTATTAATCAATTAATATAGTTTTATGCATGTAACATTTACATTTTAATAAAAGATTTGGTTCACCTGCTTGCAGTACAGGAGGATTTCCACAATTAAAAAGAGGAAGCTTAAGTAATTATGTATTAATTGCACAAGATGATTTAAATACACTAGGATATCGTACAAATGGATTAGATGGTATATTTGGTCCAGCAACACAAAATGCTGTAAGAGAATATCAAAGAACAAGAGGATTGGCAGTAGATGGGATTGTTGGTTGTAATACATGGCGTTCACTTCAAGAAGAGGTTGTAGGAACAGGAGCTACAAATACAACAATTAATTAAGAAAAGAGATTTTGCCACATATATTTAATTATAGGAAGTTTGGGGAATAGAACAAAAGATGCATGATTAAAATTTTATAACCTTTTAGATTAATTTTAATGCCTCGTCTTTGTTCGCCCGCGAAAATTGCTTTTCAATTTTCTGTGGAAAGTATTTATATTATAGGAAATTCGGAGAACTTTCCTATAAAATTAAATAGAGAGCTCAAAAGAGCTCTCTATTCAATTAAGAGGATGAAAATTGAAATTATGTTATTGTTCTAATGCATTTTTATAGTAATTACCACTTTTTTCTTCTTGCATTTTCACAAGTTGAGTTGTTAATAAATAAACAATTTCTTTATTATAATTATTCAATTTTAAATAAGATTCTAAAAACTTATCGTCTACTAAATCATTAAAAGAAGAAGCATCATTATCTATTAAATCATCAAAAAGAAAATTAGAACTAATATTTAGTGCTTTACAAAGATTGATGATAGTTGTGGCACTTCCAAAAGCAATACCTCTTTCTAATTGACTAATATATCTTGTTGATAAAGAAAGTTTTTCTGCTAATTTTTCCTGTGTATAATCTGTTCTCGCTCTAGCTAATTTAATTTTTTTACCAATATTTTTTCTTAAATATTTTTCATTACTATCCATAAACTTTCCTCCATTTTTATTTTATAAAAGTATATCAATTAGAAAAATAATTGGAAACGAACTTATGATTAGAGAAAAATGATAGCTAAGAACTAATTGTTTGTGTAAAATTAAGAAAATAAAACGAAAAAATGAAAAAAATATAAAAAAATTTTAAAAAACTATTGCAAAATCAAAAAAGTTATATTAGAATTTAAATAAAGTGGAGAGAAGTGGTACGAAGTGGAGGAAAAGGAAGAGAGGTGGAAGACCATTGCTAATTGGTGAATATGAGCATTCTCTAGACACAAAAGGCAGACTAATCATGCCAGTAAAATTAAGACAAGATATGGGAGAAAAGTTCATCGTAACAAAAGGGTTAGATGGATGTTTATTTGCCTTTTCACAAGAAGAATGGTTAAATTTCGAAACAAAATTAAAAGCATTGCCTCTTTCTGATAGAAATGCCAGAAACTTTGTAAGATTTTTCTTATCAGGTGCAACAGAGTGTGAAATAGATAAACAAGGAAGATTCTTAATACCAAATAATTTAAGAAATGCAGGAAACTTAGAAAAAGAAGTAGTTATTATTGGTGTTGGGACAAGACTAGAAATATGGAATAAAAGCATTTGGGAAAAATGTGATGAAGATATATCAGCAGATGAAATTGCAGAAAATATGGCAAATTTAGGTATATAACTTGAAAAAGTTTATATAAAAATACAAAAGATAAAAATACAAAAGAAAAATAAAAAAATACAAATGATAAAATAAAAAGAGAGTACAAAAGATAAATAAACAAAAGATAAAATTAGTGTGCTTTAATAAGGGGAAATCCTAAAGTACATGAATAAAATACAAAAGATTAAAAATACAAAAGATAAATTTTTAAAAGTACAAAAGCTTTAAAAATACAAATTATAAAATTAGAAAATACAAAAGTCAGAAATATACAAAAGAATTTGTAAAGCAATTTGAAACTCAAAAGAAAAATAGCAATATACAAAGATAAAGACAACTGGTAGTTTTCTAAATTACCAGTTGTTTAAGCATAAAAAAATAATAAGAGGTATAAAATTGAAATTTGAGCATAAACCAGTCTTGCTTCAAGATTGTATAGAAGGATTACAAATAAAACCTACAGGTATTTATGTAGATGGTACTATGGGAGGAGCAGGACATAGCATAGAAATTATAAATAAATTGTCACATAATGGTACACTAATCGGTATTGATAGAGATGAAGAAGCATTAAATGCATCAAAAGAAAGATTATCAGAATATAAAAATGTAACATATATCCATGATAATCATGACAATATAAAAGAAATATTGCAAAAACTTGAAATTAACCAAGTAAATGGAATTTTATTAGACTTGGGTGTTTCTTCATATCAATTAGATGAAAGAAATAGAGGGTTTAGTTATTTAGGCGAAAATGAGCTAGACATGAGGATGGATAAAAGTCAAGAATTAACAGCCAAAACAGTTGTGAATGAATATTCTGAAAAGGAATTAGCAAATATAATTTACGAATATGGAGAAGAACGATTTTCTAAACAAATTGCTAAAAATATTTGTAATTATAGAAAACAAAATATAATAAAAACAACAAAAGAATTAGTTGATATTATTGCAAAATCTATTCCGAAGTCAAAACAAAATGATGGTCATCCAGCCAAAAGAACATTTCAAGCAATTAGAATAGAAGTAAATAATGAAATTAAACCACTATATAATACAGTAAAAAATTGTATTGATTGTTTAAAACCAAAAGGAAGATTATGTATTATTACATTTCATTCATTAGAAGATAGAGCAGTAAAAAATGCTTATATAGAAGCAAAAGGAAAATGCACTTGTCCAAGTGATTTACCATATTGTGTATGTGGAGCAAAAACATTAGGTAAAATTATTACCAAAAAACCAATAATTGCAACAAAAGAAGAGCAAGAAGAAAATTCTAGGAGTAAAAGTGCAAAATTAAGAATTTTTGAGAAGATAGAAAACTAAAGAGGAGGTGAGATAACATATGGCAACAAGATATCAATATGAAACAAGTCCAAGAAAGTTAGAGCCAAATATAAGAAAAGAAAAGAAAAAACAAAATATTAAAGTAGTAAAAGACTTGCCAAAACAAGATGTGAAACTGTCAAAAGAACAAAAAATAAAACATAAAAGGGCAACATTATTAGTTATTGCTATATTTGTTGTATTGTTTACCATAAGTTATCGAAATACTCGAATTAATGAAAAGTTTAATGAAATACAAAATCTAAAAACAGAATTATCTTCATTACAAAAAGAAAATGAGCAATTACAAGTGACTATAGAAAATAGTTTAAATTTAAGTAATATAGAAAAACAAGCAAAAGAAAAATTGGGTATGCAAAGATTAAGTAACAAACAAACAGTATATGTTAATTTACCAAAAAAAGATTATATAGAATCTGCAACAGAAAAAATAGAGATTAGTAATTCAAATGATAAAAATTGGTTTCAAAAATTTATTGATAAAATTTTTAATAGATAATTGTTATAAGGAATAAAAATATTCACCTCTAATACATATTATTAGAGGTGTTTTTATGAATGAAATTAAACTATCAAGTAAGAAAAAAATGAGAAATGTTTTGTTTATATCTTTTTTAATAGTTATATGTTTAATTGTTAGAATTGGATATATACAATTAATACAAGGAAAAGAATTAACTAAATTGGCTTATGACCAACAAACTTTAGACAGAAAAATAAATCCTAAAAGAGGAACTATTTATGATGCAACTGGGAAAAATATATTAGCAGTTAGTAGTACAGTAGAGACTGTTACAGTAAATCCAAGCAATATTTCTGCTGAGAATAAAGAAAAAGTGACTAAAGCTTTGTCAGAAATATTTGAATTGGATTATGAAACCACATTAAAAAAAGTGAAAAGAAGAAGTTCTATTGAGACAATTGCAAAAAAAGTTGAAAAGGAAAAAACAGATGAATTAAGAAAGTGGATGGGAGAAAATAATATTACGACAGGAATTAATATTGATGAAGATACAAAAAGATATTACCCATATAACAATTTAGCATCACAAATTATTGGATTCTGTGGAAGTGATAATCAGGGATTAGATGGAATAGAGGCAAAATACGAAGAAGAATTAAAAGGAGTGCAAGGGGCAATTCAAAAACATACAGATGCTAAAGGGGGAGAGATTGGAGAAGAAGGAGAAAATTATATACCTGCTGTAGATGGGAATAATTTAGTATTAACAATTGATTTAACTATTCAATCAATTGTTGAAAAATATTTAGAAGAAGCATGTATTGATAATGTTTGTACTGATGGAGGAAGTATTATTGTAATGAATCCACAAAATGGAGATATCTTAGCTATGGCAAATTATCCAAGTTATAACTTGAATAAACCATATGAACCATATACAGATGAATTAAAACTAACATGGGATTCACTAGAACAATCAGAAAAAACTAAATATTTACAAGCTGGTTGGAGAAACAAAGCTATTGCAGATACATATGAGCCAGGCTCAGTATTTAAATTGATAACAGCTTCTGCTTCATTAGAAGAGGGAATTACAGATACAGATAAGGAAGGAGAATTTTGTTGTACAGGAGGAATTGAAGTAGCAGGAGTTAGAATAAAATGTTGGAGACATTATAGACCACATGGTTCAGAAAGTTTAAGATTAGGTTTAATGAATTCTTGTAATCCAGTTTTTATCGGATTAGGACAGAAAATAGGTGTAACAAAATATTATGAATATTTAGAAAAATTTAAATTGTTACAAAAAACAGGAATTGATTTACCAGGTGAGGCTGGAAGCATATTTTTAGCAAGAGAAAAGGCAGGACCAGTTGAATTGGCAACTATTAGTTTTGGGCAAAGATTTGAAATTACTCCAATACAATTAGCAACAGCAGTATCTAGTATTGCTAATGGAGGAGTTAGTATAAAGCCAAGAACTGTAAAACAGATTATTGATAGCAAGACAAAGGAAATAATAGATATTCCAGTTCAGAAAGTAGATAATGTTATTTCAAAAGCAACTTCTGAAAAAGTATTAAGTATGATGGAAAGTGTCGTGTCAGAAGGAACTGGTAAAAATGCAAAAGTTGCAGGATATAGGATAGGAGGAAAAACAGGAACATCAGAGGATGGTGTAAATACTAATAAATATGTAACATCATTTTGTGGAGTTGCACCAATTGATAATCCACAAGCTGTTGTTTTAGTTACTTTATATAATCCAACAGGAGAAGGAGGACACCAAGGAGGTGTGTGGGTAATTTTAACAACACACAGTGAAACTATTGAAAAATTAGTGATGATATAAATCAAGGAAAAGAGCGATTTTATCGCTCTTAAATAATGAAAAGAAGAATTGAAAAGTAGCATATAAGTTATTGTTATAATTATTTTCTTGTGATAATATGAAAATGCAAAAATAGAAAAGATATATAGGAGATATGTATGTTTAGATTAGAAGAGATTGAAAAATATACAAATGGAAATATAGTATGTGGAAATAAAAATATAATAGTTGAAAACTATTGCCTAACACAAAAAATAAGAGAGACGAAAAATTATTTTTTTATTCCAATTATATTTAGAAAAGTTAATAGAGAAAGTTATATTATAGACCATGTAAAAAATGGATGTATAGGATTTATGATAGATAAAAATTCAGAGAACAAACAAGAGATAGAAAATCAAGCTCAAAAAATAAATCCTAATATTTGTGTCATAGAAGTTGAATCAGTTAATGATGCAATATATAAGCTTGGTATTAAATGTAGAGAAAATAATATTGAAAAAGAAGCTATTGCTGTAACTGGAAGTGTTGGAAAGACAACTCTTTGCAGTATGATATCACAAGTTTTAAAAACAGAAATAAAGTTATTACATGATTTTAAAAACGAAAATAATAATACAGCAAGTCATATTTCTTTAAGTTATTTATTTTTTGACGATTATGATATGGCAGTAACTGAAATTGGCATTAGTGATTTTGGGAAAATGAGTGATTTATCTAAATTAGTTAAACCATCAATAGCAGTTATAAATTCTATTGGAACAGCACATATTAATAAATTAAAATCTAAGGAAAATATTTTAAAAGAAAAATTACATATAACAGATTATATGAAAGATAAAAAAATATTGTTTTTAAATTCTGATGATGAATATTTAAGAAAAGTAAATGAGTCTGAAGATTATAAAATAATATATTATAGTATAAATGAAGCTAATAATATTAATAGAATTGATGGGAAAATTAGTTTTAATACAAAAGTATATGGAATAGATACAAATTTTAAACTAAATCTTTATGAAGAATATAATATAAGAAATATCATTTTAGCGATAAAAATTGCTGAAATATATAATATAAAATATGAAAATATTGTAAGAGTTATAAATGAATTTCAACCAGTTGATGGTAGGTTTAAAGTATTAAAAAATGAGAATAAAGATATTACATTAATTGATGATATATATAGCTCATGTTTTGAATCTGTAAAAATGGGATTAGAATCTGCAAATAAAATAAAAAGTAAAAGAAAAATTGCAGTTTTAGGGACAATAGGTGCTGATTCTACCTTAGATGAAACTTCTAAACGACATGAAGAATTGGGAAATTATTTTAATAATTTAGATTTCGATTATATATACTTAATAGGAGATTTTACAAAGCATATTTATAAAGGAGCTTTAAATGTTTTAGAAGAAAAATATATAAGAAAATTTAAAACAATTGACCTATTATTAGAAGATTTAGAAAAAAATATTACTGATGGAGATTTAGTATATTTTAAAGAATCGGGATTTCAAAATTTTGAAAAAATTATAGAGAAATTAAAAAATAAATTTGAAATAATTTAATAAAACATTTATATAATTTATTTAGAACATCATAAAATTTAGACCTTATTTTTATCTTTAGTTATTATTGTAAAACATATAAAAATATGATAATATCTAAAGTAGATAAATAAAATATAGATATTATAAAATGATTTATTATAAAGTAAAGAAAAGAAAGTGAGATGATAAATTTGAAAATATATCATGGTAGCACAGTTATTGTAGAAAAGCCAAGTTTAGAAATATTAAATTATAGAACAGATTTTGGAAAAGGATTTTATACAACAACAGATATAGAACAAGCAAAAAGATGGACAAAAATAAAAAAAGGGAGAATACAAGAAGGGAATAAAGATGAGAAAATAAAAAGATATATTAATATTTATGAATATACAGAAAATGAAAATCTTAATATATTAAATTTTGAAGAAGCAACAGAACAATGGTTAAAATTTGTATTTAAAAATAGACAAAGTGATGAACTTGTACATCAATATGATATTGTGATAGGACCAGTAGCAGATGATAATTTGTATCAAGTATTAGTAAGTTATGAAAATGGAATCTATGATATAGAAGAAACTATAAAAAGGCTAAAAACATATTTATTATCAAATCAAATTTCATTTCATACATTAAAATCTTTAGAATGTATAAAATATATAGAAACTATTGAAGTAGGTGAGGAAGATGAGTGAAGGTAAATTTACTTGTATGATGTTTATAATAGTACAAACATTATGTGATAGTATTAAAAATTACTTTAATATTAGTTATGAAGAAGCAATGAATTTATTGTATCATTCTAAACTATATAAGGCATTAGAAAGAGAAGAAACAAAAATGTGGTATTATAGTAATTATGATTTGTTTAGAATGTTTTTAGAAGAAAAAGAAACAGGTAAATATACTGTTTATGGGGGATAATATGGAAAAGAAAATAAATGATTTTATTGTATTTTGTATAGAAATTTTCAAAGAAGAAAATAAACTTACAGGAAAAGAAGTATATGAATTATTTGAAAAATATGGAGTATTAAAGTATTTACATGATGGTTATGATATGCTACATACACAAGGAGATAGTTGGATTATGAATGATATAAATGAATTTTTGAAAATTAGAGGATATAATGTGAAATAAAAATGTAATATATGAAAAAAGTATTAGTTGCCTGGCGTAAAAGTGATGCTGAAAGAAATATATCTTTCAAAAATAACCAGAAGTATTTATTCTAAGTAGAGTAAAAATGATAATATAAAATTTTAACATTTACATATATAAGTTCGATTATAAAGGGGTACATATGAAAAGAGAGGATTTAAGAAGTAAAATTATTCCAACTCCTATTGAAAATACAGATGAATTTCAAAAAACAGGAAACAAACAATTTCATACAACTGATAGGATATATTTAGATAGCTATAATGAGCAATTTGGACGGTAAAAAAACAGATATGGAAAGAAGAATATCTGCTACTGACTATGCTAAAATGAATAATGCTTATACATATAATAATTATAAAACTCGTACTGGAAGGCAAACAACTTATTCGTGTCTGCGCTCCGCCTATGATAGCGTTAATGTATACTGGGTTTATGGCAACGGCGACTTTTACTATAACTATACTTATTACAGACGTGCTGGGCTGTGCCCGTCTTTGCATTTTTATCTGCCATCTGATATTTCCGCACAAAAACGATTTGATATAAGAGAAGTAAAAGACACAAAAGGAAAAACGATATATCACACACTACACATTGGAGAATATGTAAAAACAAAATTAGACGAAGATTTGAGTAGAACATTGGAATTATTATATAACGGAGGAAAAATACAAGAAGGTATTTCATGTACTGGTAGATGGTATTCAGGTAATGGACAGAAAGAAAATTATAAAGATTATGCTGGAAAACATAGTCCAGAATATGAATATAAAGGTGTTAGATATAGCCGTGTTATATCATATCCAAACTCAGAAGAAGATAGATATTCTGATGGGACTATGACTGGAAAAATTGGGACAATAAGATGGGGAAAAGTAGAGCCAATTTCTTTTATAATAAAGAATTGGGATGAAATGCCTAAAAGCATAAATCCAAAAGGAAATGGAACAGCAAAATATTTTGATTTAATAGCAGAAGAAGCAATTATTTCAAATATTCCATTCTATCCAAATGAAAATGACCCAAATAGTACAATGTGGCAAAATAGTTCAGTTCGCGGATTCTTCAATGGAATAGATGTTAGAAATATTAAGTCAAACGGTAATATAGAATATGGCGCAAATCGAGGAGGAAATTTTACAGGAGAATGTAATTTTTTAAATGAGGCATTTAATCTATCAAGGGAGCCAATGATAGAATATACAATACCAGACAGTGAGACAGAAATACCAGATGATGCATTTAATGGATGTATAACACTAAAAAAACTAATAATGCATCCAGAAATAAAATCTATTGGGAAAAGAGCTTTTGACGGATTAGACTTTAAATATTCATATAGGACAGAAACAGGGGAATTAGTATTCTCACAAGAACTGCCTAAAAGCAAATACAAATATGAAGATGTAGTAGAACTTGATAAAATATTAAAATCTTTTAAGGGGTTTGATTATAGCATATTATTGCAAAGAGATAAATTGGACGAGGTAATTAATTTTTCAGATACCTTAAGTAAAAATAAGTTTAGTATACCTTATGTATATGGATTTGCATTAGTTGAAAGTGGAAAAACAAAATCATTTTGTGAGAATAGCGATTTCAGGTTTTTCAAAAATGAAATTCCAAAAATTAATGATATGTTACTAGATTTTCCAGAAGAAGAAAGATTAGACTTTTTTAAATTTGCAAGTAGCTTGGGGTGTTTTTCAGCAGAAAAAATGCTAAATGTAAAAGGAAAAGAAACTCAAGTGATTTTAGCACAAAAGGCATCATCATTAATGGCAAAATTATTAAAAAGAGATGAAATGAGATTACGGTAAATATCACGGATTATTTGATTCGATGCCATTAGGTAGTAAACCTAATCAGGAATTTTTGAAATTTATATCTGAAGAGAATGTAAAAAGACAAAAAGACGAGGACGGAAATAATATTAGTAAAGAGAAAAATCTAGAAAATCTAGAATTGATTTTAAATTTAGAGAGAAATTATCCTGGTATGTTTATAAAAGTAATGTCAAACTTTGATGATGCAAAATCATATAGAGAAAGCCTAGATGAAAAAGGAAAACCAATAAAACTTTCTTGGGAAGATGCTTTAAAGAAATTCTATTTAAGTAATAAATATGTAGGAATAACAAAGGAAAATGAAGATATTGCCCAAATTTTTGGAGGAAAAGGTCTTTCACAAGAGGTATTTGATAAAGCAAATAAACTAAGGCAAAAAGCGAGAGGTGCAAATGTTCCAGAACATATATTAGGAGAGCCTTTAAGAGAAGAAACAATACTAGAAAGTATAGAAAGAATAAAAAGGCAGACTGAAGAAGAATTAGCAAGTGGAAGAGAAATGATAGAAGAACTATATGATAAGCAGTTTACTTATGAATGGCTTAGCAAAAATGACCCACATAATGCTATAATGGGGTTGTTTTGTAGTTGCTGTGGAACAATAACTAGCCAACATTATGGAAAAGATATTGCTAGGTCAAGTGTTATTGCTCCAGATGTACAGAATCTTGTTGTTAGAAATTCAAAAGGCGATATAATATCAAAGGGTACAATGTATGTAAATAAAGATAGAGGATATGGAGTAATTAATGATTTTGAGCTTAATGAGAAATATAGACATCACGAAGGCGATAAAGGAAGATATAATGTAGAAGAAACGAGCCCAGAGGAGGAAGATAGAGAAATGATATTTAAAGCATTTCAAAGAGGATTAAGAGCATTTATTAAGGAATATGATAGGCAGAATCCTAACAAACCATTACAACAGATAAATATTGGTATGGGATATAATAGATTGAAAAAGCAAGTAGAAAGATTTAGAAGAGCAACTTCAAATTTGACTGTACCATCTGAATATAGCTTTAAAGATGCAATGAAATACGAACAATATATACTTTATCAAAAAGTGGAAAAACAAATAGAGAATGGAGGTTATGATAGATGATGAATTTAAGTCAAACCAAGCTTGTAGGACTAACTATGGAACTTGATTTAAAAACAAGAAAATATAAAAAATTATGCGATAAATTAGAACAATTAAAACAAAGTGATATAAGCCCTAATGATGAAAAAATGTTGGAATTAAAGCAACTATTTCAAAAAAATTATGATGAGATAGTAGAAATAAATAAGCAAATAAAGGAACTAAAAGAAACAGAAGAATTTATAGAAAAACAAAAGTTAGAGCAATATGATACAACAAACTTGTTTAAAAGAAATAATAAAGAAGAAAATACCAATATATCAATTGTTGAAACTGAAAAGAGTATATTCGAAAAATTGATAAAAAAAATAAAGCAAATTTTTGGTAGAGATAGTAAGTAAGAAACATTTTTGATAGCTAGAAAATTAGTAAAAGCTAATTCTCTAGTTATTTTTTTATCTTCTACGGAAAGTTATCATACCATGATAACTTTCCGTAGAAGATAAATATGGCAGAAGTTAGATTTTGTAGCAGTTTGCACTTCGTATAAAATCTTGATTATGGTTGTTTGCGGATTTTCATAAAATTTTTAAAAAATTACCGATTTTCTATAAAAGTCAATACCAAAATTACCAAAAAAGGGAAAATAAAAATTACCAATTT
>CANAUI010000041.1 GCA_947364715.1 uncultured Clostridium sp. | reverse complement strand
AATCTTAAGTGAAATATGTGCATAATAAACCGGAAATTTATTATTGCCATTTATAGAAAATTAGAAAAAATAAAAAAATCCTTGCAAAATAGGAAAAATGTGGTATAATAATTAAGCTATATGAATAAAGAAAGGATTGAATAATAATGGAATGTAAAGTAGAAAAAACAGAAAATGCAAATGAGGTAAAATTAAATGTAACAATAGAAGCTGAAAAATTTGATGAAGCAATAAAAAAAGTATATTTTAAAAGTGCAAAATATTTCAATATTCCTGGATTTAGAAAAGGTAAAGCTCCAATGAATATTGTTGAAAAATATTATGGAAAAGAAATATTTTATGAAGATGCTTTTAATGAAGTTGTTCCAGAAGAATTAGAAAAAGCAGTAGAAGAAAATAAATTAGAAGTAGTAAGTAGACCAGATATAGATGTAACACAAATTGGAAAAGGACAAGACTTAATTTTTACAGCTGTATTCCAAACAAAACCAGAAGTAGAACTTGGAAAATATAAAGGTGTAGAAATCAAAAAAATAGAATATAAAGTAACAGACGAAGATGTAGAACATGAATTAGGACATATGCAAGAACATAATTCAAGATTAGTATCTATAGAAGATAGACCAGTAGAAAAAGGAGACATTGCAAATATTAATTTTGAGGGATTTGTAGACGAAGTTGCTTTTGAAGGTGGAAAAGCAGAAAATCATGATTTAGAAATTGGAAGTAATACATTTATACCAGGATTTGAAGACCAAATTATTGGAATGAAAATTGATGAAGAAAGAGATATAAAAGTTAAATTTCCAGATGAATATTTTTCAAAAGATTTAGCAGGAAAAGATGCTATATTCAAAGTAAAAGTAAATGAAATCAAGAAAAAAGAATTACCTACATTAGATGATGAATTTGCGAAAGATGTTAGTGAATTTGATACTTTAAAAGAATTGAAAGAAAGTATAAAAGAAAAACAACAAAAACAAAATGATGAAAAATCAAAATATGAAACACAAGATGCTGTTATGAAAGCAGTATGTGAAAATATTAAAGTAGATATTCCATCAGGAATGATTGAAACAGAAACAGAAAATATGGTAAAAGATATGGAACAAAGATTAGCATATCAAGGACTAAAATTAGACCAATATCTTCAAATGATGGGTAAAACAAAAGAAGAAATGCAAAAAGAATATGAGCCTCAAGCTACAGAAGCAATTAAATCTCGTTTAGCATTAGAAGCAATTATCAAAGCTGAAAAAATAGAAGTAACAGATACTGATGTAGAAGAAAAAATGAAAGAAATGGCTAAAAATTACGGAAAAGAAAATGATGAAGAATTCTTAAAAAATGAAAATGTAAAAAAATATATTAAACAAGGATTAGAATCAGAAAAAGCAATTGAATTTTTAGTAGAAAATGCAAAAATAAAATAAGATAAAATCGTAAAAAGTTGGGATGTTAAATGTAATAGTTAAATTTTAACCCCAGCTTTTTTGACAATTATAATTATGTAGCATATATTAATTGTAATTGTGAGAAAAAATATATAAATAAGATATAATTATTGTTGTAAAAGAATAAGTTTTAAGATTTATAATATTGATTATTAATAATTTTTATATCAAATTTAATGTATTGTAAAAAATTAAGAGGAGGAATTTTATATGTTAGAAAAAGCAAGTTTAGTACCTTATGTTATAGAACAAACAAGTAAAGGAGAAAGGTCTTACGATATTTTCTCAAGATTATTAAAAGATAGAATTATTTTTTTAGGAGAAGATGTAAATCCAACAACATCAAGCTTGATTATTGCACAATTATTATTTTTGGAATCAGAAGACCCAGATAAAGATATAAATTTATATATTAATTCACCAGGTGGGTCTATTACAGATGGAATGGGAATTATAGATACAATGAATTATATAAAATGTCCAGTATCAACTATTTGTATAGGTATGGCAGCTAGTATGGGAGCAGCACTTTTAGCAGCAGGAGAAAAAGGAAAAAGATTTGCAACACCAAATGCAGAAATACTAATACATCAACCATTAATTGGTGGTGGTGGACTTTCAGGTCAAGCGACAGAAATTAAAATCCATGCAGACCATTTAGTAAAAACAAGAGAAAAATTAAATAAATTTTTAAGTGAAAGAACAGGTCAAACTGTTGAACAAATTCAAAAAGATACAGAAAGAGATAATTATTTGACAGCAGAAGAAGCTCTAAAATATGGATTGATTGATGGAATTATGGATAAGAGAAAATAAAAAATGTTAAAGGTTTTGAATATTAAATAAATATGTGTATAATAATTGTGAAATTTAATATAATATAAGAAACTTAACCTTGTTGTATATGAAAGAAGTTAAGCAAGATTTTAGGAGGGAATGAAAAAACAAATGGCAAAAAACGATGTACCAAAAAGTGTAAGATGTTCATTTTGTGGTAAGGCACAAGAAAATGTTAGAAAAATTGTTGCAGGTCCAGGTGTATATATTTGTGATGAATGTATAGACCTTTGTAATAGTATTATAGAAGCAGAATTATATGATGATGATAAAATAGGATATACATTAAATGAATTAAATGATATACCAAGCCCAAAAGAAATAAAAAAAGTGTTGGATGACTATGTAATTGGGCAAGAAGATGCAAAAAAGACATTATCTGTTGCAGTATATAATCATTATAAAAGAATTGCACATGAGGAAATAGCAACAAAAAATGATGATGTAGAAATTCAAAAAAGTAATATTTTGTTATTAGGACCAACAGGTTGTGGAAAAACATTGTTAGCAAGAACATTAGCAAGAATATTAGATGTTCCTTTTGCAATTGCAGATGCTACAACACTTACAGAAGCTGGATATGTTGGAGAAGATGTAGAAAACATCTTATTAAAACTAATTCAATCAGCAGATGGTGATGTACAAAAAGCAGAAAAAGGTATTATTTATATAGATGAAATTGATAAAATAACTAGAAAATCAGAAAATCCATCTATTACAAGAGATGTTAGTGGAGAAGGAGTTCAACAAGCTTTATTAAAGATTATTGAAGGAACAATAGCATCAGTACCACCACAAGGAGGAAGAAAACATCCAAATCAAGAATTGATTCAAATTAATACAGAAAATATATTAATTATCTGTGGAGGAGCATTTGAAGGATTAGAAAGTATCATAAAAGATAGAACAGGGAAAAAATCTATTGGATTTGGCTCTAAAATAGAAAGTGCAAAAGAAATTAGTAAATATGAGGTTTTTAAAGAACTATTACCACAAGATTTATTAAAATTTGGTTTGATTCCAGAATTTATAGGAAGATTGCCAATTGTAGCAACTTTACAAGAATTAGATAGAGAGGCATTAATACAAATATTAAAAGAACCTAAAAATTCATTAATTAAGCAATATCAAAAATTATTTGAAATTGATGGAGTAGAATTAGTATTTGAAGAAAATGCTTTAGGTGCTATTGTAGATAAAGCAATTGAAAGAAAAACAGGAGCTAGAGGATTACGTTCTATTATTGAAGAACGAATGAGAGATATTATGTTTGATATTCCATCAAATCCAAATATTGAAAAATGTATTATTACACAAGAAACAATATTAAATAATGAAGCTCCAGATATTGTTGTAAATAATAATAAATTAAAAGAACAAAAAGCTAAGAAAAAAAGACAAGTGCCAGAAGGTGAAGAAAAAGAAACAGCATAAAATAGAACAAAAAGGCATGATTAAAAAAACGAAAAGTAATATAAATAAATGTTATTTTTCGTTTTTTTATATTATAGGAAGTTCTCTGAACTTCCTATAATATAAAGCATTCCACAGAAAATTGCTTTGCAATTTTCGCGGGCGAACAAAGACGAGGCATGAAGAGTAATTTAAAAGGTCATAAAATTTTAATCATGCCTCTTTTGTTCTATTATAGGAAAGTTCTCTGAACTTCCTATAATATAAAGCATTACACAGAAAATTGCTTTGTAATTTTCGCGGGCGAACAAAGACGAGGCATGAAGAGTAATCTAAAAGGTTATAAAATTTTAATCATGCCTATTTTGTTCTTTTTTCTTGTTTTAAGAAGAATAATTTGATATACTTGTTGTAGTAAAAAAGGAGAAAAAATGGTAGCAGAAGTAATTATAAATAGAGGAGCAAAAAAACTAAATAAAACCTTTGATTATAATATACCAAAGGAACTAGAAGAACTAATATTAGTAGGTAGCAAAGTATTAGTTCCTTTTGGTAATGGAGGTAAGCTAACAGAAGCATTTGTAGTAGGATTAAAAGAAACATCACAATTTGAAGTAAAAGATATTGCAAAATTAGAAGAAAATTTAACAGATAAGCAAATAGGTTTAGCAAAATGGATGGCAAAAAGATATTTTTGTAATGTATCTGACTGTATTAAATTAATGCTAACACCAGGAACAAGAAATAAAGAGAAGAGGATTCAAGATAAGACGATTGGTTGTATATACTTAAAAAAAGACAGAGAAGAAATTGAATTTGAAATAGAAACTCAAAAAATAAAATCAGAAAAACAAAAAAGAGTATTAAATTTTATAAAAGACAATGAAGGAGCAACTGTATCAGAAGTTGAATTATTTACAGATTGTTCGAGAGCAATTGTAAATACATTAGTAAAAAATGGGTATTTAGAAATTATAGAAAAAAAAGTAGAAAGAAATCCACTATTGGGTAGAGAATGTGGAAAAACATATAAATTAAAATTAACAGAAGAACAAAAAATTGCTTTTAAAAATATAGAATATGTAATTGATAAAAAAGAATATAAACAATTTTTATTATATGGTGTAACAGGCTCTGGAAAAACAGAAATATATTTGCAATTAATAGAAAAAGTATTGGAAATTGGAGAAAATGCAATTGTATTAGTGCCAGAAATATCATTAACACCACAGATGCTAGATAGATTTATTTCACGATTTGGAAAAGAAGAAATTGCTATTTTACATAGTAAATTATCAATTGGTGAAAGACATGATGAATGGGAAAGAATTAGAGAAAAGAAAGCAAAAATTGTTATAGGTGCTAGGTCTGCGATATTTGCACCAATAGAAAATATAGGAATTATTATTATAGATGAAGAGCATGATAGTTCATATAAATCAGAAACAAATCCAAGAT
The DNA here is from genome assembly GCA_947364715.1 of uncultured Clostridium sp. Lineage (GTDB taxonomy): Bacteria > Bacillota > Clostridia > TANB77 > CAG-508 > CAG-269. The sequence continues at coordinate 9,236 of CANAUI010000041.1, read as the reverse complement.
ATAATGCTAAAGAAATTGCAAAAGTACTAGCCAAAGAAAATAAAGCACCATTAATATTAGGAAGTGCCACACCAGATATGACTACATTTTATAATGCTACAAATGAAGACGAATTTGGTAATACTAAAATACAATTATTAACACTTACAAAAAGAGCAAATCAATCTTCATTACCAAAAGTGGAAATTATTGATTTGAAACAAGAATTAGCAAATGGAAATCGTTCAATGCTTAGTATGGAATTGTATAGCAGTATAGAAGAAAATCTAAAACAAAAAAAACAGACCATATTATTCTTAAATAGGAGAGGATATTCTACATTTATCATGTGTAGAGATTGTGGTTACACTGCAAAATGCCAAAACTGTAATATAAGTATGACATATCACAATTTTGAAAGAAAGTTAAAATGCCATTATTGTGGACATGAAGAAAATATTGTTACGATTTGTCCAGAATGTCATAGTGATAAGATAAGATATTTTGGAACAGGAACACAAAAACTAGAACAAGAAATACATAAACAATTTCCAGAAGCATCTACTATACGAATGGATATTGATACAGTTACAAAGAAAAATTCGCATGAAGTAATTTTAAATACTTTTAAAAATGACAATATAGATATTTTAATAGGAACACAAATGGTTGTAAAAGGACATCATTTTCCTAATGTTACATTAGTAGGTGTTATTGCAGCAGATAGTTCTTTAAATATTGATGATTATAGAGCAAATGAAAGAACTTTTCAAATTTTAACACAAGTAGCAGGAAGAGCAGGTAGAGAAAATTTACCAGGAAAAGTAGTAATTCAAACATATAATCCAGATAATTTTAGTATAATTTGTGCACAAAAACAAAATTATAACTTATTTTATGAAACAGAGATTGCACTAAGAAAACAGTTGAAATATTCACCATTTTGCGATATAATATTAATTGGATTAAATAGTTATCAAGAAGTAGAAATAAAAAAAATATCTAGTAAAATATATCAATATTTAGAACAAAGATTAAACAAAGAACAATTTAAAGTTTTAAGGCCAATGCCTTGTCCAATTGATAAAATTCAAAATCGATATAGATGGAGGATTATCATAAAAGGAAATATGACAGAAGAAGCTAATAAAATTTTAAATACTTGTTTAAAAGAAATATATCAGGGAAATATAAAAGATACAAGAATTACAATTGATATTAATCCTAATAATATGAGTTAAGAAAAATTATATATTAAAAAATAGCTAAAAGTTTTAAAAGGAATGAGGAGATTAAAAATGGCAATTAGAAATATAAGATATCAAGGAGATGAAATTTTAAAGAAAAAATCAAGAGAAGTTTCAGAAGAAGATATAAAAAGTGAAAAGATACAAGATTTAATTGATGATATGATAGAAACTATGCATAAATATAATGGAGTGGGACTAGCTGGTGTACAAGTAGGAATATTAAAAAGAATTGTAGTAATAGACTTATATGATGGTCATGGTCCAATTGTGATGATTAATCCAATAATACTTAAAATAAAAGGGGAACAAGAAGTGGATGAAGGCTGTTTAAGTTTTCCAAATGAATTTGCAAAAGTAATTAGACCAGCAGAAGTGGTGGCAGAGTATACTGATAGAAATGGAAAACGAATGAAAGTTAAGGCAAAAGAATTATTGGCACAAGCTATCTCACATGAATTTGACCACTTAGAAGGAGAATTATTTATTGACAAAATTATTCCAGGTACATTGGAATATATGGAACCAGAAAAATAAGGAAAGTATGCCAATCTGGTTTGTACTTTGAGAGGAGAAGATGATTAATAATGAAAATTATATTTATGGGAACACCAGATTTTGCAGAAGAAAGTTTAAAAGCAATTTATGAAGCTGGACATAAAATTATAGGTGTAGTAACAAATCCAGATAGACCAAAGGGACGAGGAATGAAAATGATTCCGAGTCCTGTAAAAGAGTATGCAATAAAAAATAATTTAAAGATATTTCAACCAGAAAAAGTAAAGAATAATGAAGAATTTATCAATGAACTAAAAACATTAGAGCCTGATGTTATCTGTGTTGTAGCATATGGAAAAATATTACCAAAAGAAATATTAGATATTCCACAATATGGATGTATTAATGTTCATGCATCATTATTACCTCAATATAGAGGAGCAGCGCCTGTACAATGGTCAGTATTAAATGGAGATAAAATAACAGGTGTTACAACTATGTATATGGATGTTGGAATGGATACAGGAGATATGATATTAAAACAAGAGGTAGGAATTGGTGAAGATGAGACAACAGGAGAATTATGGGATAGATTAAAAGCAATTGGTGGAAATTTATTAGTAGAAACATTGGACAAGATTGAAAAAGGAATAGCTCCAAGAGAAAAACAACCAGAGAATTTTACTATGGCACCAATGTTGTCAAAAGATATGGCAAAAATTGATTGGAACAATAAGACTGCTAAAGAAATCAAAAATTTGGTAAGAGGATTGAATCCTATAATGGGAGCTTATACATCTTTAAATGGAAAAAAGATAAAATTTTGGAAAGTAAAAGTAGTAGAAGATGACGAAATATATAGAGAGAATTTAAATTTTTTAACAAATGGTACAGTAATTGTATCAGATTCTAAAGAAGGAATATATATTAAGTGTAAAGAGGGGATTTTAAAAATCTTAGAAATACAAGGTGAAAATGCGAGAAAGATGACTATACAAGATTATTTAAGAGGAAATCCTATACAAGAATTTGATATTTTTGAATAGAATAGTTGTAAATTTAGGAAAAAATTGATATACTTATATGGAAAAAAGTATATCTTTTTTTTGTAAATCTTTAAAGTAAAAAAAATAAGAAAGATTTATAGATATAAAGATAAAAAAGGAGGAATCTATATGGAAGAAGAAAATAAAAATTTAGAAAATGGGGAAGTTGTAGAATTAGAAGAGGAAATAAAAACAGAAAATGAAGGGATTCAAATATCAAATGATGTTGTAGCAGTTATAGCAGGAGTTGCTGTTTCAGAAGTACAAGGAGTATCTGGAATGTCTGGAGGATTTGCAGGAGGAATTACAGAAGTATTAAGTGGAAAGAAAAATTTAGCTAAAGGAATTAAAGTAGAAATAGATAAAGGTACAGCAAAAATAGATGTAAACATTATTGTAGAATATGGTTCAAGAATACCAGATGTTGCTTTTGAAATACAAAATAGAGTAAAAAAATCAGTAGAAAATATGACAGGATTAAAAGTAGAAGAAGTAAATGTACATGTACAAGGTGTTAATACAGATTCAGTTAATAATGAAAAAGAAGTAGTAGAAGAAAACAAAGAAGAAGAAAATCAATAAAATAAATTATTAATAAAAGGAGAAAAGACGAAATGAAGATTTTAGAAAAAATTACATTAATTATATATTCATATGTTATGCTAATATTATCTATTTTAGCATGTTTATTAGTATTTGGATGGTTAGACATTGAATTAGCAGTAAATATCATAAAAGGTATAATTGCAAGTGATATATGGAGTAAAGTAGTATTAGGAAGTAGTATTATATTTATATTACTTTCTATAAAAAGTATATTTTTTGGAAAAACATCAAAAGAGCCAAACAATGAAAGACAAGGTATTTTATTAGAAAATGAAAATGGTAAATTAATGATTTCCAAAGAAACAATTGAAAATCTTGTAAACTCAGTAGCAAAAGGATTTGAAAGTACAGAAGATGTAACAACAAGAGTAGAATTGGATAAAGAGAACAATGTAAAAGTATATGCAAATCTTATTGTAAGTTCAGAAGCAGTTATAAAAGATTTATCTGCTAAACTTCAATCAAGCATAAAAGATAAAATTAAGAAAGCTACAGATTTAGAAGTAAATGAAGTAAATATAACAGTTAAAAAAGTTGCAGAAAAATCACAAGAAGCATAAATAATTCTCAGTTTGAGGTAAGAAAGGTTGTGAAAGTATGAATAATTTTAAAGATTTTTGGAATCAATTTAAAGGAAGTATTATTGGTGTTATAATAGCAATTTTAATTTTAATTACAAGATTAGATAAATTAATATTAGCAATTGTTGTAATAGCAATAGGAGCATTTGTTGGAAATTATGTACAAAAAAACAAGGAAGATGTTAAAACAAAATTAAAAAGTTTTATAGATAAAATGTAATTTAGAAGGGAATAGATATGAATAGAACAGCTATGAGAGAAAATGCTTTTAGATTAATCTATAGTTTAGAAATACAAAAACAAGATAATTTAAAAGAACAAATAGATATATATTTAGAAAGCGAAAATATAGAAAGTAAAGATGCAAAAGAATATATAGAAGATGCAGTTTTAGGAATAGACCAACATAGAGCAGAAATTTTAGAATTAATTGAAAAAAATCTAAAATCAGATTGGAAAATTGATAGAGTTTCTAAAATCGATTTATCTATATTAAAATTAGCTATTTATGAAATTAAATATAAAGAAATACCATTTAAAGTTGTTATTAATGAAGCAGTAGAATTAGCTAAAAAATATGGAGAAGATTCATCAAAAAACTTTGTAAATGGAATATTGGCAAGTATTGTCAACAAATAGTGTAAGCCAGGGATATTTTATATATTAGGAAAGTTATATGATTTTCTAATATATAAATATATTGTATAGGAAAAACATATTCCTAGTTTGAGTAAGAGGAAGTATGATGGTATGAAATATGAAGAAATGGCAATTAGTGTAACAGATTTAAACAAATATATAAAAAATAAAATTGCAGAAGATGAATATTTAAGTAATATTTTAATTAAAGGTGAAATCTCTAATTTTAAACATCATTATACAGGGCATTTATATTTTACCTTAAAAGATGAAAATTCTTTGATTAAATGTATTATGTTTAAATCTTATGCACAAAAATTAAATTTTGAACCGAAAGATGGTATGAAAGTATATATACTAGGCTCTGTTTCTGTATTTGAAAGAGATGGTGTTTATCAAATTTATGCAAAAGTCATGGAACAAGATGGTTTAGGAGATTTATATACCAAATATCAAAAATTAAAACAGAAATTAGAAGAAAAAGGATTATTTGATGAGAATCATAAACAAAAAATACCAATGATGCCAAAAGTAATTGGTGTATTAACTTCTCAGACAGGCTCTGTTATAAGAGATATTATTAATGTATCAACAAGAAGGAATCCAAATGTGTATATCAGATTATTACCAGTACCTGTTCAAGGAGAAGGTGCATCAGAAAAAATTGCAGAAGGAATTAAATATATGAATCAAAATAAGTTAGCAGATGTCATTATATTAGCTAGAGGAGGAGGGTCATTAGAAGATTTATGGCCTTTTAATGAGGAAATTGTTGCACATAGTATTTATGAGTCAAAAATTCCAATTATATCAGCAATAGGACATGAAACTGATTTTTCAATATCTGATTTTGTGGCAGATTTAAGAGCACCAACACCATCTTCTGCTGCAGAACTTGCTGTACCAGATATTTATGAAGTAAAACAAAAAATTAATACATATCAAAATAGATTAAAAATGGCATTAACTAAAAAGCTAGAAATTATGAAATTACGATATGATAAATGTATGTATAGTTCTGTTTTTAGAGAGCCAACAAGAAAAATTCAAGAAAACTATTTAAAAATTGATTCTTATATAAAACGATTAGAGAACACAATTAATAAAATAAAAGAAAAAAGTAATAATAAATATATTGAATTAGTATCTAAGTTAGATACATTAAGCCCTTTAAAGACTTTAACTAGAGGATATTCTATTATTGAGAAAGATGGAATAATAGTCAAAAGTGTAACAGACTTACAAGAAGATGATGAAATTTTAATTAGATTGAAAAATGGAGAAAAACAAGCAAAAATTATATAAAAATTTATATATATTCGAAATAAAAATGGAATGTATTTTAATATATTTTTATGGTATATTTAATTTATATAACAAGATAAAAGGATAGGAGCTAATTATGAAAAAGAATTTTGAAGAGCAAATTCAAGAATTAGAAAAAATAATTAATGAATTAGAAAACGGAAATTTAAATTTAGATGATTCTATGATAAAATTTGAAGAAGGAATGAAAATTTCAAAAGAATGTAATAAAATGTTAGAAAATGCAGAAAAGAAAATAACAATTTTACTAAATGATGAAAACGGTGAAAAGAAAGAAGAGAACTTTGAAACCGAATAAAGTATGAGGGGGATATTTTAGGAATGAATGGATTTATACAATTTATTCAAAATAAATATATATATATACCAATATTGTTGTGGTTTTGTATACAATTATTTAAATTATTATATGATTTATTCAAAACAAAGAAATTTAATTTCAAAAGAATTTTAGGTGCTGGTGGAATGCCAAGTTCACATTCAGCAGTTGTAACAAGTTTAGCAACATTAATTGGAAAATATGAAGGTGCAGATACACCATTATTTGCTTTATCATTCATAGTCGCATTTATAGTTATGTATGATGCTTGTGGAGTTAGAAGGGCAGCAGGAAAACAAGCAGCTCTATTAAATAAATTAGTAGACACACCAGGACTAACAGGTGTGCAAGTATCAGAAAAATTAGTAGAAGTATTAGGACATACACCTGTACAAGTTATTGTTGGAGCATTAATAGGTGTTATAGCAGGGCTAGTTATGTAAGAACAAGTAGGAATGCAGAATATTTTTGGTAAAATGTAGTTAATCCCAAATAGATAAATAGCTTAAAAAGATAAATAAAAAATGTAGGGAGTGGAAAAAATGACAGATATTGAAATTGCAAGAAATACAAAATTAGACAATATTGTAGATGTAGCAAAAAAAATAGATGTTGAAAAAGAGGATTTAGAATTATATGGAAAATATAAAGCAAAATTTTCTTCAGAATTATATGAAAAAGTAAAAAATGAGAAAAATGGAAAATTAATATTAGTAACAGCTATTAGCCCAACACCATTAGGTGAAGGAAAAACCACTATATCTATTGCTATTGCTGATGGATTAAGAAAAATTAATAAAAAATCTATATTAGCATTAAGAGAACCATCTTTGGGTCCTGTGTTTGGAATTAAAGGTGGAGCAACAGGTGGAGGAAAAGTACAAGTTGCGCCAATGGAAGATATTAATTTACATTTCACAGGAGATATTCATGCGATTACAGCTACTAATAATTTATTAGCAAGTTTAATTGATAACCATATATATTTTGGAAATGAATTAAAATTTAAAGAAATTGTTTGGAAAAGATGTTTAGATTTGAATGATAGACAACTAAGAGTAGTAGATACTGGACTTTCAGAAGAAAGTAAAATTGTACCAAGAAAAGATAAATTTGATATTACAGTAGCTTCTGAAATTATGGCTATTTTATGTTTATCAGAAGATATAAAAGATTTAAAAGAAAAATTAGGAAATATCTTAATAGGATATAATGAAGAAGATAAACCAATTTTTGCTAAAGATTTAAATGCACAAGGAGCAATGACTGTTTTATTAAAAGATGCAATTAAACCAAATTTAGTACAAACCTTAGAACATACACCAGCAGTTATACATGGTGGTCCATTTGCTAATATTGCACATGGATGTAATAGTATAGTTGCAACAAAACTTGCATTAAAATTAGCAGAATATACTGTTACAGAAGCAGGATTTGGAGCAGATTTAGGAGCAGAAAAATTCTTAGACATAAAATGTAGAAAAGCAGGAATAAAACCAGATGCAGTTGTTATTGTTGCAACAATAAAAGCACTTAAATATCATGGTGGAATTGAAAAAGATAAAATCCAAGAAGAAAACATCGAAGGACTTGAAAAAGGATTAGATAACTTATATAGACATATTTCTAATATCAAAGATAGATTTGGACTAAATGTAATTGTAGCTATTAATAAATTCAATTCTGATACAGAAGCAGAAATCGAAGTTTTAAGAAAACATTTAGAAGAAAAAGGTGTTGAATTAAGTTTAGTAGAAGGATGGGCAAAAGGAGGAGAAGGTGCTATTGACATTGCTCAAAAACTAGTAGATTTGACACAAAAAGAAGAAAACTTCAAATATATGTATGAACTAAATGAAGGAATTAAAGAAAAAATTGAAAAAGTTGCAACAAAAATTTATGGAGCAAAAAGTGTTATATTTGAAGAAAAAGCACAAAAAGAAATTGAAAGAATTCAAAAATTAGGATATACAAACCTTCCAGTATGTATTGCTAAAACACAATATTCATTCTCAGATAATCCTAAAAATTTAGAATGTAAGGGTGAATACAATATTACAATTAGAGATTTAGAATTAAAAACAGGAGCAGGCTTTATTGTAGCACTTGCAGGAAAGATTATGACAATGCCAGGATTACCAAAAGTACCATCAGCAGAAAGTATTGATATAGATGAAAATGGGGAAGTAGTAGGAATTTTCTAAAGTTTGTTATATAATTAATTAAGTATGGAGGTGAAATTAATGGTATATTTAATTATAATTGTATTTATTGCAATATTTGCTGGTATTATGATGATATGGGCAAAAAAAGAAAACGAAAATTTAGATAATTTATTATCAAATTTAACTGAGGAACAAAAAAATGATTTAAAAGATAATCAAGTTGAAAATTTTGATGAAAAAAGTCATACATGGACTCAACGTGCTATGATTGCAGAAGTAAAAGTTAAAGGAGAAAACAAAGTAAACTTAACTTTATTATGGTATAATACAGTTATTCAAAATAACACATTAAATCAATGTCAATCTGCAGATATTAATATGAAAAAATCTGATTTTGATGCAAAAGGATTAAAAGAAGGAGATTTTGTAAAAATGTTTATGGACCCTGAAAAATGTAATGCAAAAATACTTTAGTAGACCAAAGTAGACCTAATAAAAAGTGTAAAACTCTTTATTAGGTCTATTAAAATTAAAGGATAGCACCTAAAACTAAAATTCCTAAATTATCTTGATAAATTTTGTTAAATTGAGAAATTGGTAAAGGATTTTCACCAATTCCTGCTTCAATAGTGTAACCAGGACGACTATAGTTTTGGATAAACCAATCTTTATATCCAGCAAAACTAGAATTATAAGGAGTATCTGCTAAAAGATAACCACTAGAATTAGCAAATTGTTCTCCAATAGCACGACTAATAGTTGGAGTAAAATTTTGGAATTGCCAATAGATTTCTTGCCCTTGTGTATGATAAGCAATTACTAGTCTGAAA
>CANAUI010000040.1 GCA_947364715.1 uncultured Clostridium sp. | reverse complement strand
TAATCTTAGAATATTTGTTAGAACATAATTAACTAAAGTTATATAAAAAGAATCAAGCATATAACTTGATTCTTTTTATGTATTTTTACGCCTCTACTGGATAAACACTAACTTGTTTTTTATCTCTACCTTTTCTTTCAAATTTGACTGTTCCATCTACTAATGCATATAAAGTATCATCACTACCTTTACCTACATTTGTTCCTGGATGTATTTTTGTTCCTCTTTGTCTTACCAATATATTTCCAGCTAGAACAAATTGACCATCAGCTCTTTTTACTCCTAGACGCTTTGATTCACTCTCTCTACCATTATGGCTACTACCTTGACCTTTTTTATGAGCCATGCTCTTTCACTCCTTTCGGTTCAGATTTTTTATCATATTCGATTTCACTTTTCACATTTTTTTAATTTTATTATTATAAAAATATTTAAGCTTCTACTTTTTCAGCAACATCTTTTTCTTCTGCTTTTGCACTTGCTACTTTTGTTTGTGTTTTTTTAGTAGCTGTTTTTATTGATGTAATTTCTACTTTTGTATATGGTTGTCTATGTCCTTGTTTTCTTCTATAATTCTTTTTAGGTTTCATTTTGAAAACAATGATTTTTTTACCTTTACCATGAGAAACTACTTTTCCTTCTACTTTTACATTTTTAACATAAGGATTTCCGATTTGTACTTTTCCATCTTCTGAAACTAATATAACATTATCAAAAGTAATTTTTTTACCTTCTTCTACATCTAGTTTTTCAAAAAATACAACATCTCCTTCTGCTACTTTGTATTGTTTTCCACAGCTTTCAATTATTGCGTACATCTAAAATGCACCTCCCTTATTTGTATACTCGCTAATCCTTAAAAAAGGTAATTAACAGTATTTGTTAATATTTATTCACCTTGACTAAGCGGATTACAGTTACTTATTTTATCATAAAATGTTTTCAGTGTCAACTATTTCATTTTTTTCATTTTTTATCCTATTTATTAAATATTTCAGTTGACAGTCAATAAACATTACTTTTTTAATTAATATCAATAGTTATTTATTTGTCTTCTTTAAAATTAATTTTCTTTTCTATAATATATTGTGGCCTATCTTTGCTTTCTTCATAAATTCTAGCAATATATTCAGACATAATCCAAATAGAAAGTAATTGAATTCCTGAAAATAAAGTAATTGTAATCATCAAAGAAGTCCATCCTGCACTTAAGTTATTTAAGTTGAAGATATAAGAAAGTAGTGCATATAAAATAATGATAGAAGATAATACAAGAGAAATAATTCCCAATACTCCTACTATTTTTAATGGTTTTGTTGAAAAACTAATAATTCCATCAGAAGCTAATTTTAGCATTTTCTTTAAAGGATATTTTGTCTCTCCTGCAAATCTTTCTTTTCTTTCATATTCATAAGGCATTTGCTTAAATCCTACCCAACTAAACAAACCTCTTAAAAATTTATTATGTTCTGGTAAACTATTGATAACATCTACTACTTCACGGTCTACTAATCGAAAATCTCCTGTATCTTTTGGAATTTCTACATCTGACATAGCATTTAGAGTTTTATAAAACATCTTTGCTGTAAATAATTTAAAAGCAGATTCTCCTTCTCTTGATTTTCTTTTTCCATAAATAACTTGATTTCCTTCTTCCCAATATTTTAACATATCTGGAATTAATTCTGGTGGGTCTTGCAAGTCTGCATCTATAATAACAATAACATCTCCTGATACATATTTTAATCCTGCTGTTACAGCTGATTGATGTCCAAAATTACGAGCAAAAGATAAAATTTTTACATTTTCATCTTTTTTAGCTATTTCTTCTAATAATTCTAAAGTTTTGTCTTTACTTCCATCATTAATAAATATAATTTCATAATCATATTTTTCAATTTTACTTAATACTTCTGTTAATCTTTTGTAACACTCTTCTACTACCTTTTCTTCATAGTACATTGGTACTACTAAAGAAATCTTTTTTTTGTCCATTTTTACTTCCTCCATTTAATTTTTTTTATTAACACTTATTTTCACTTTTTCTTTTACTTTTAAAAACCAATTTTTTTCTTCATCCCACTCTCCAAGTATAATAGATGCTAACGGAATTAATGCTACAATATAAGAAATAATATATCTTGATTTTGCTTCCCATAAGGTATGGAATAAAAATCCACCTATAAAAATTGTAATTAATAAAATCATTTCATTTGACAATTTATTTCTATATTTAATCATTACCAAAATCGAACTACCAAATATAATCCATATAATAGCTTTTTGGAATATTAATAATCTTTCAGTTGCTCTTCTTACTTGTGCATCAATACGAAGTACTTGCATTTCATCTACTTCTTCCTCTGTTTGTTGTATATTATAACTTTGGTTATACCATAATGATTGATATGTATTTTCTGCCCACATAGAAGCTATTTTTTTAGCATAAAATTCCACAAAATATTTTGGATTTTGAGAAAAATGTTGAATCCTTTTTTCTATAGCGTTTTTATATTGTTCTTTTGAAGCCTCAGCATCAGCAAATGCCCATTCTGCATATTCATTATACCATCCATTTGCACGTGAGCCTTCTTCCATTCCCATATATAAAAATCCCTCTGTTGGATATTGTTTATTAGGCTCTAATTCTAATTTTGCTTGTAAAGAACTTTTTGTAAAATTAGTTGGCAATACAGCAATTACTAAAAATACTATAATAATACCTATTTTTTGCAAAATCAATTTTATATTTTTTTCTTTTAAACTAAATAATTCTAATAATAAATATATAAAAAGTGCTATAATATAAATTAAATTATTCATTCGTAACATATAAGCAACACTCATAAAAATAGCAGATAATATAGCATATCGAATCTTCTTTTCCATTCCATACTTCATTATAAAATAACTAGCTAATAAGCACATTGGGATACTCATAATATCTCCATAAACAAAAACTGATAATAATGGTAATGTAAAAAATGTAGCAATCAATACTAATGTTTTACCCATACTGACTTTGTATTGTTTTCCTAATTGTTTTGTTATTAATAATAAAGCAATCACTGTTAAAGCATTTGCTATTACATTTCCATATTGAAGCAATTTCACACTAGTTGTCCCAAATAATTTAAACAATCCAACATACACAGTAGCTAATGTTAATTGTTGTGGATATAATTGTAAATAGCTTGAATGTTTTATCTGCTCCCATTTATTTTCATACATATTAATAGCATCTGAATATACATATCTTTGGTCATAAACTGGTCCTGCTTGTCTTGTTTGAATCCAATAAATTTGCCCCACTATATATAGCAAAATAAATACTATAAAAATTCCAATTTTTATTTTTGGACTCCATTTTATTTTATCTATTTTTTTGCTTACACATAATAAACCTATTGCTATAAGAGAAGTCATCAAAAAATTCAAAACACCATATACTTGAATACTAACATTTTCTGCTATAGAATCAGATACTCTCGCTACAACAACAACATTTACTGTTAAAACAGTTACTAAGCATAAAATCCCGATAATAGTTACTATTTTTCTAGCCAATTTATTTATCATTTGTTTTCACATCTCCTTTTATAAATTTTTATACTATTGCTATGTTTTACTTTAACATAATATTTTATATTTAGCAATATAAAATGACAAATATATCATTATTTCGATATTCTCTTTCCTATCAATGCTTTTATTTTAATACCTTGTTCTGAAAACATTTTTTCATGTTCTGTTTCTATATTTTTTTCAAATATAGATTCTGAATGTAAATCATTAGTTTTCTTTATTATTTTAAAACCAGCTTCCTCAAAATATATTAAGCTAGAATGAAATAAGTCATCATCATCTGTTTTGAAATAAATCTCTGCATCTTCTTTAAGAAACTCTTTATACTTTTCTAATTGTCTTGTATGTGTTAATCTCTTTTTTCTGTGTTTTCCTTTTGGCCAAGGATTACAAAAATTAATATAAATTCTCTCTATTTTATCTTGTTTGTCTATCATTAATAATATTCTTTCTATATCAAATCTAGTTAAAACAATATTCTTAGGCTCTATGTTCTTTTCTTTGTATTTTTCTTCTACATTTCGTTTGGATAACCCCAACATTGCATCTACTAAATCAATTGCTATATAATTAATATTTAAGTTTTCTGATGCTAATTCTGATATAAATTGTCCTTTTCCACAACCTAATTCTAAATGTATTGGATTATTATTTCCAAAATATGTTTTCCACTTTCCTTTCATTTCTTCTGGATTGTCTATATAAAAAGAACTTGCTTCTAATTCTGGTCTTGCCCATTTTTTATATCTAATTCTCATTTTAAAATTCATTCCTTTCTTCATTTATAAATATGAAAGTGATTTCTTTATTACACTTTCGAATACTATTTTACAATAGAATCATAAAAAAGTCCAAGATAAAAAAATATTTTTTTATTAAACCAATAGTTGTGTTAGTGTTACAGTTCAATAAGGCACATAATTATGCTTATAAATTGTTAACAATACATTGATTTAGAAATCTAAATGATATATACTTTATACTAACAAATTTTAAATGTAAAAAATATTAATTAATAGGAGAATATAACAAAACTAGAAATCATGGAAATAAAATATTGTATTAATAATAATGATAAAAATAAATATCAAAATATAAATTCATTACTAAAAAATGAACTACATATTTCTAATCGTTTATTAACAAAACTAATTGAACAAAATTGTATTTATATAAATAATTATATTTGTAATACTAGAAACTCTATTGAAGAAAATAATATTTTAACTATTAATTTTGACTATATTGAAGATAATACTAATGTAGTTCCCACAAAAATGAATTTAGAAATTATTTATGAAGATGACTGGTTACTAATTGTAAATAAACCTTCTGGTATTGCTATACACCCTTCTGTTCTACATTATGCTGATTCTTTATCAAATGGTGTTAAATATTATTTTGATTCTATTGGTTTATATAAAAAAATTAGACCTGTTAACAGGCTAGATTTTAACACTTCTGGATTAGTTATTTTTGCAAAATGTGCTTATATCCAAGAAATGTTTATAAAACAAATGAATCAAAATCTTTTTAAAAAAGAATATCTTTGTATTATTGAGGGAAGTCTTGATAAAAAAATTGGAATTATTAATCTACCAATTGCTAGAAAATCAAATAGTATTATCGAAAGATGTGTATTACCTAGTGGTCAACCTTCTAAAACAATTTATGAAGTTATAAAAGAATTTCAAATTTCTAATAAAAATAATATAAATATATTTTCTTTAGTAAAATGTAAATTAGAAACTGGAAGAACACATCAAATACGTGTGCATTTTAGTCATATTAATCATCCTTTACTTGGTGATACTTTATATGGTAAACCTTCGTGTTTAATTGATAGACAAGCATTACATAGTTATCTTATATCTTTTATTCATCCAATAACAAAAAAAGAACAATGTTTTACTTGTCCTTTACCTAATGATATAAAAAATATTATAAAAAGAGTAAATCTGTAAGCCGGGTTCTGTCGTTTAAAATAGTCATTTATCTAGGATATATATCACTATATACCTCTAGCCACGCAAGTTGAAAAGGCGTCAGAGCTGACTTAATCTTTTCTTTAAGGTGTTGCTCCTGATGGGGTTTACACATAACACAATATGTCACCATATTGCTGGTGAGCTCTTACCTCACCTTTTCACCCTTACCTAAAAAATTGGCGGTTATTTTCTGTTGCACTTTCCTTAGGGTCACCCCCACTAGACGTTATCTAGCATCATTGCTCTTATGGAGCCCGGACTTTCCTCTCGTAATTCCTTTCGGATATTTACCAGCGACTATTCAATTTACTCTATTTGCTATTATATCACATATTATTAATTTCTTCTAGTAAGTTTTTATATTTTATTAAAAAAACTGAACTATTTTTACTATCTGCTGAATTTTTTAACTCATTTAACATAACATATCCTTTATTAATGCTTGTTTGTTTATTTGGGTTTATTTCTGTATTTGTTAATAATGTTGCATATACATTAATAGCATCTATAATATTTGTGCTAATTCCTGACCAATCTCCACTATCTAGTTTTGCATACCCTTTAAAAACATTTAATTTTGTTTCTAATATAGTTTTATATAATATATCATTAACAGCAGTCTGTGCAAACCTTGGAATATATTCATATACCTTTACTAAATTATCTAATGCTAATTGTTTATTTTCTTCTTCAAAACTTGTTGTTAAAATATCAAAATCTTTATTAAAGTTTAATATATCTTCTTGTGATACATTTAGACGATATAAATCTAATGTAATAGTTGAAATAGATGTATATATTAATTCTGATTCATTCTTGCAAGCTGTCCAATTTACATCTCTATTTGTTGTTAAAATACCTGATGCTTGCATTTCATAATTTTCACCAGTATTTTCTTTTTGTGTTTGGTTATTATTACCTTCTGTTGAACTATTATTTGAACTAGAACTACTGCCATTACTAGAATTAGAATCATTGCCTCCTCCTGAATTTTGTGCTGTTCTGGATTCTTCTATTTTTGTAGTATATATCTGATAATTTCGCGTTTCTATATTATTCATATTATTAAACAAATCTACCATTTTAGTGTCTAAATATCTAATTTCTGAAGTCACCTTTTCTTTTTCATCTTGTTCATTATTTTGTGTTGCACTCGTATATACTGTTAATGCCAATACAACTAATACAATTACTAATATTATATATGAAATAATTTTAAATTTTTTCAAAAAAATCCCTCCATATTTTGTTTTTATTTAGTATTGACATTTTTTGACTAGTTTATTCTCGCATAAAAATGAAAATATTTTTCATAATATTTAATATAAACATTTTTTATGGAGAATATTATGTATGTAACTGTTAATTTATATAGTCAAAAAAAAGGCGAATTGAACAAATTTCTAAGTAAGTTTTATAATACTAATCTTGAAATCTATGAAGATTTAAATTGGGAAAAACAATATACTAATCCTATTGAATTGTCTGAAATTGTAGGTGTCTTTTTGGATAATATAGAAGATTATTTTATTAATATGTGGATTTGTATAGATAAAAATGTTTATATTAATATTAATAAAAAAAATGGTAATGAGATTATAAAATATTTATATGAAAGATTTCCTTATTAATGGTTTTCTGTAGAATGTTTTATATTATAGGAAGTTCGGAGAACTATAGTAGAACAAAAGAGGCATGATTAAAATTTTATGACCTTTTAGATTACTCTTCATGCCTCGTCTTTGTTCGCCCGCGAAAATTGCAAAGCAATTTTCTGTGGAATGCTTTATATTATAGGAAAGTCAAACTTTCCTATAATATAAAAAATAGAAATTAGAATAAACTAATTTCTATTTTTCTATAATAATTGTTACTGGTCCATCATTTATTAAGCTTACTTTCATATCTGCTCCAAATATACC
Source organism: uncultured Clostridium sp. (assembly GCA_947364715.1). Lineage (GTDB taxonomy): Bacteria > Bacillota > Clostridia > TANB77 > CAG-508 > CAG-269. The sequence goes on along the minus strand of CANAUI010000040.1, from coordinate 8,224 downwards.
TTTTTCCACATTTATATCATTTTTTGCACATTCTTCGCAAAAATATTCATACAATTTCTCTGCTTTATCTGGTTTAGCAGATTCTATAAAAGAAGGCCTATTTCCTTGGGAGCAATCTGCATATAATGTAAATTGTGATACAATTAACAACTCCCCATTTACATCTTTTATACCTAAATTCATTTTTTCATTTTCATCTGTAAAAACTCTTAATTTACATAATTTTCTCACTAAATAGTCTGCATTTTCTTTTGTATCTTCATGTATAACACCTAATAATACTAAAAAACCTTTTCCAATTTTGCCAACACTTTCTTCATCTACTTTTACTTCTGCTTCTTTTACTCTTTGTACTACTATCTTCATTTCTAACTCCTACTTTTTTAACAATAATTGTTTAGCTACTTATGTTTTGTAATTATGCCTAACTTCTTTTGAGTTAACAATTTATTCACCAATATTTTTAATTTCTTCTTCTGTAATATTTTGTGAATCTGGGTTAATTTCTATCTCTGTTGTTCTTTCTAAATTTGTTTTAGCATTTACAACTTCATCATTTTCTTCATTTTTAGACTCTTCTGGGACAAAAGCTTCTTCTTTTACTTCTGGTTTTTCTAGAATTTCTACTTCTTTTGCCTGTTCCTCTTCTTGTTTTGCACCACATTCTGGACAAAACCTAGAATCTCTTTCGATTTCTTTAAAACATTTTTGACATTGTTTTTTGTCTTTTAATTCTAAACATTCTCGTCTTATTTTTTCAATTTCATTACTTATTTCATCAATTTGTTTACATTCTTCCATTAAATCATTTATTGAAATGTCCTCTTTTTTTACATGTTTTTCATATACCTTTTTCCCTATTTCTTCATAAATATCTTCTACTTTAGATTTTAATTCTCCCATTCTAAATTTTAATTTTGTTTCTTTTGCAATTTTTCCTGTTTTGTCTGATGTAACTTTATATGCTTCTGTTGCCTTTTTTCCTAATTTATCAAAAAAATCCATTTACAACATTCCTTTCAATATGCCATTTTATATTTTATTATTTCCTTATATTTCTATATTATTCACTTTTTTTATCTCTTGTCATTAAATTATTAACAGCTTCTTTTGGCTCAAGCTCTTCGTAAATAACTTTATATACTGTTTCTACAATTGGCATATCTACATTATGTATTTTTCCTAGTTTATATGCTACTTCTATATTATCTATACTTTCAATAACCATTCCAACTTCTTCTTTTGCCTCTTCCAATGTTTTTCCTTGTCCAATTAGTTTTCCTGCTTTACGATTTCTACTATGTTCACTTAAACAAGTAACAATTAAATCTCCTAAACCACTTAATCCATACAATGTATCTTTTTCTCCACCTAATGTAACTCCTAATCTTGTTAATTCTCTTAATCCTCTTGTAATTAATGCTGAAAAAGTATTATCTCCAAATCCCATTCCACTTGCAACACCTGCACAAAAAGCAATAATATTTTTTAGTGCTCCTCCTAATTCAACACCTTTTACATCACTTGATGTATAAATTCTCATTTCTGGACACATAAAAGTATTTTGTATCATTTTTAAAACTTCTTCATCTTTAGATGCAATAACTAATACAGTTGGCATTGCAATTGATACTTCTTCTGCATGACTAGGACCAGATAACACACCTATTCTAACTCCTGGTAATTCTTCTTCTAATACTTCATCTAATGTTTTTAAAGAATCTTTTTCAAATCCTTTTGAACATATAATTACTGGCTTTCCATCAACATATTGCTTATATTGTTTAAATGTATCTCTTGTAAATTTTGATGGTGTTACATGTAAAATAAATTCTGCATCTTTTATTACTTCTTCAAAATTTGTAAAACATTCTATATTTTCTGGTAATTCTAATCCTGGCAAAAATTTGCATTTTCTTTCTTTATTAATTAGGTCTTTTTCCTCTTCTAAAAACGACCATATTTTTACATGATTTCCTATTCTTGCAAGATGAGTTGCTAATGCTACTCCCCAGCTTCCACTTCCTATGATTGCAATATTTTTCACTCTCTATTCATTCCTTATATTATATATTTAGGTTTTTTAAGGTTACCTATAAACCTTAATAGCAAATTATATCTACTTATTATTTTTTTAAACTAATTCTATTTTCTGTTCCATTCATAATTCTTTTGATATTACTTCTATGATTAAATAATACAATTACAGCTAATATAATGCTATATATTAAATATCCACTTCCTTGTGATACAATATAATTATCTGTTATAAACAATGTTAATACTGGGAATAAAACAGTTGCTGTACATGAGCCTAAAGATACCATTCTTGTCAAAGCAATTAATAATATTCCAAATACTAAACAAATTAATCCAATTTGCCAATTACTCATAATTAAAATTCCTAAAGAAGTTGCAACACCTTTTCCACCTTTAAATCCAAAAAATATTGGAAATGTGTGTCCAAGTACAACTGCAATTCCTGCTATTTGGACAAGCAATGATTGATTTTCTATTTTAAATGCCCAACCAATAAATATTGCTATTAAAATAGAGACAACTCCTTTTAATACATCACAAAGTAATGTTACTACTGCTGCTTTTTTTCCAACAGAACGAAGCATATTTGTTGTTCCTGCATTTCCACTTCCTTTTTCTCTTACATCAAACCCAGCCATTTTCTTGCTTAAAATAACAGAAAAATTTATACTTCCTATTAAATAAGCAATTATTGCTGTTATTATATTAAATATCATAATATTTTGCCTCCTTTTATTTTTACTTTATTAACACATAATCATTTATCAATTATTTATATTTATACTACAAAAAACTTTTTGATTTTTTCCATTTATTTTTCAAGCTTTTCTCTTATAATAATTCTAACAGGTGTTCCTTCTAATCCAAATTCTTTTCTAATTTGATTAATCAAATATCTTTCATAAGAAAAATGGAATAATTCTTTGTCATTCACAAATATGACAAATGTTGGTGGTTTAGTTGAAGCTTGTGTTCCATAAAATATTTTTAATCGTCTTCCTTTGTCTGTTGGTGGTTGTACAATTGCAACTGCTTCATTTATTACTTGATTTAAAACTGAAGTTGTTACTCTCATACTATTTTGCTCATTAACATGATTAATCATATCAAATAATTTATTTACTCTTTGCCCTGTTTTAGCTGATATAAATATAATTGGTGCATAAGATAAATATGATAATTTACTATAAATTTCTTTTTTATATTTTTCCAATGTGCCTGTCTCTTTTTCATATTCATCCCATTTATTAACAACAATAATTATTCCTTTACCAGCTTCATGTGCCTCACCTGCAATTTTAGCATCTTGGTCTGTAACTCCTTCTAAAGCATCAATCATCATTAAACATACATCTGCTCTTTCAATTGCTAATAATGTTCTCATAATACTAAATTTTTCTATTGATTCTTTTACTTTGCTCTTTTTTCTAATTCCTGCTGTATCAATTAAAATATATTTTCCTTTTTCATTTTCAAAACTAGAATCAATTGCATCTCTTGTTGTTCCTGCTATATTACTTACAATTGTTCTATTTTCTCCTAATATTTTGTTAATTAAAGAAGATTTTCCTACATTTGGTTTTCCTATAACAGCTACTTTTATAATGTTTTCTTCATCTTCATCTGAGGTTTTTTCTGGAAAACTTTCATAAATTTCATCTAATACATCTCCAATTCCTAATGCATTACTTGCAGATATCGGATATGGATTTCCTAATCCTAAGTTATAAAATTCATAAATTTCTTCTCTATCTTTTTCAAAATTATCTGCTTTATTACATACTAATACTATTGGTTTTCCAGATTTTTTCAACATAACAGCAATTTCTTGGTCTGTAGCAGTTATCCCTTGTCTAATATCTGTTAAAAATATAATAACATCTGCCATTGATATTGCTAAGTTAGCTTGTTCTCTCATTTGAGATAAAATAATATCTTCTGAATCTGGCTCAATTCCTGCTGTATCAATCAATGTGAAGTTTCTTCCTCTCCAATTGGTATCTGCATAAATTCTATCTCTAGTAACTCCTGGTGTATCTTGTACAATAGATATTCTACTTCCTACTAAATAATTAAAAAAAGTTGATTTTCCTACATTTGGTTTTCCTATAATTGCAACAATTGGTTTTGACATTTTCTAATCTCCATTTCTAAAATATATTTTATAGTATATCATACTTTATATAAAAATAACAAGAAAAATATATAACTTATATTTATAAAACTTTTTGTCTAATTTCTTCAATTTTCTTATTTATATTTTCTCTAAATACTTCATCTTTCTCCACAAATTCATCTTTTAACTCATATTGTTTCTTTACTTTTAAAATCCTATTAACACTTTTATTTATTCTTTTCATTTCAATTTTATTTTCTTTTGCTAATTCAATTATTTTATCAATCACTTTAATATCATTATCATATTTGAAAACAATAATATCATTACATGCTAAAAATGCTTTTTTTATGGCATTATTTTTACCATAACGAATTCTAACACCTTTCATTCTAATATCATCTGTAATAACCAATCCATTATATCTATATTTTTTTCTTAAATATTTTGCAATAAATCTTTTAGACATAGATGCTGGTAAATTACCTGTTACTTTTGGAATTTTTAGATGACCTATTAATATTCCATCCACTTTATGTTCTATAGCTCTTTTAAATGGTTTCATATCTTCATTTTCTAATATATTCATTTCTGTTTTTATCTTTGGAAGTTGAAAATGAGAATCTGTTTTTGTAACTCCATGTCCTGGAAAATGTTTTACAACAGATATAATTTTGTTTTTTTGTAGAGCTTGCATAAATTCTAAACCATATTTTGATACTTCTTCTACATTTTCACTATATGACCTATCTCCAATTACATGATTATCAGCAAATCTTTTTATATCTAAAACAGGAGCAAAGTCCATATTTACACCTAATTTATATAAAATCTCTCCAGTAATCTCTCCTGAAAGTTTTACAAAATCTTCTTCTCCACTTTTCTTTGCTAGCTTGTTTGCCACTGGAATGTTTCTAAACTCTTTAGGTATTCGATTTACTCTTCCACCTTCTTGGTCAATGGAAATAAAAATTGGTATTTTATTTTTTTGATTTAATAATTTTATTTTATTAACTAAATTTATCATTTCTTCATAATTCTGATGATAATTTTTTCTATATAATAAAATACCTCCCACTTTGTATTTACTTATTATTTCTTCTAAATTTTTTACCGCTGTTTCTGTATTTAATCCGAATAATAACCATTTGTCCAATCTTTTCTTCTATACTTAATTCTTGTATATTATATATCATAGACATCTTCCCTTTATAATAATTCTATTTTATATTATATAATTAAAAAATCGATATATCAATAGATTTTTTAATGAAAACATGATATGATATGCTATATAGTTACAATTCACAACTGATAAATATTATCTTTTTGAATTAACGACGAATGTGCCATGGAATAGATGTATAAATTATTAGTTTTAAATAACTGAGGAAGCGTGATAACGAGAGGCTCGGTTATTTAAAACTTAGAATTTATAATCTATGTAACAAACCGAGGAGATAATGAAAAAAGATAACATTTATCAGCTGTAAATTGTAACGCCATATAAATTTAAACAAAGGAGTGACGGTAAATATGGCATTTGATGGTATTGTTACAAAAGCAATCACATCTGAATTACAACAACTAGTTGGTAGTAGAATTGATAAAATATATGAGCCAAGTAAAAATGATATTATTTTAGGGTTTTATTTAAATGGTATAAATTATGCCTTAAATATTTGTACAAATACACAAAACTATCGATTACATTTAACTACTCACACAAAATCCAATCCTAAAAATGCACTTAATTTTTGTATGCTTTTAAGAAAACATTTAATTGGATTACGTATCAAAAATATTATTTCTGTAAATTTGGAAAGAGTAATTACTATTGAGTTCGAAGGGTTTGATGATATAGATGATATTATTTCTAAAAAATTGATAATAGAATTAATGGGCAGACATTGTAATGTTATTTTATTAGATGAAAATAGTATGATTATAGATAGTTTAAGACATATTTCTTCTGATAATGAATTAACTAGAGAAATTATCCCACATGTAAAATATGTGTATCCTTCTACAAATAAGTTAAATTTTTTGGAGGTTACTAATTTTCAAGATTTCAAATCTAAATTAAATTTAGATTTTGATATGATGCACATATATGATTTGCCTACACAAATTTCTAATATATTTAATGGAATTAGTAAAAGCTTTATCATTAACATTATCAAAATATTACACTTAGATACTTCTTTAAAAATAGAAGATTCAACATTAACTATAATTTATACAAATATAAAAGATATTATTGATGCAACAGATTCTTTAAAATTAGGCTTTGATACAATAAAAGATGCTAATGGAATTATAAAAGATTATGCATTATGTATAAAACATACTTCTAAACCTTTTAGTCTTAATTTTTTCATTGATGATTATTATTTTCATAAGGAAACATCTGAAGAGTTTAAATTATATAGGAATAGTATATTAAAATTAATTTTAGATACATTAAAAAAATATAATAAAAGATTATATAACATTAATGAAAAGTTAAAAGAATGTGACAATATGTCTAATTATAAATTATATGGTGAACTTATTACAGCAAATTTGTATAGAATAAAAAATCAAAATACAAATACTATATCTTTGGAAAATTATTATGATAATAATAAAATAATTAATATTCCTTTAGACAAACGCTATTCTCCTAGTCATAATGCAAAAATATTTTTTAAAAAATATACTAAATTAAAAAATGCACTTTTGATTGTTGGAGAACAAAAAGAAGAAACTATTAAAGATTTAGATTATATTGAAAGTGTTGTTTATGAATTAGAAGCTTGTACAAATATAGAAGATATTAGTAATGTTTTTGAAGAAATTTCTGAAAGTTCTGTTTTTAAAGAAAAAACTGAAAAATATAAAGAAAAGAAAAGTCCAAAAGTCAAAAAATCAAAATTAACTAAAAATAAATATGTACATTTTAATCCTATTAAATATAAAATTGAAGATTATACATTTTTAGTTGGTCGAAATAATATGGAAAATGATTATCTAACTTTAAAATATGCTAAAAAAACAGATTTATGGTTTCATACTAAAGATATCCATGGAAGTCATTGTATTTTAGTTTTAAATGGAGCTTCTGTTCCTGAAGACGATATTTTATTAAAGTGTGCAGAAATCACAGCTTACCACAGTAAAGCTAAAAATTCTTCTAATGTACCTGTGGACATTTGTGAAGTAAAATATGTTAAAAAACCAAATGGTGCAAAACCTGGTATGGTTATTTATAAAAATAATAAAACATTTCATGTAACACCTAAAAAATAATATAACAAAAATCATTGAAAATACATATGTAAATTCAATGATTTTTTAGTTTTTTTACAACCTTATATTTTTATTATAATCATTTTTAACTATTATTTATTTTTCATTAAGGTATTACCAGAAAATTAATAATGTAATAACAGTTGCTAAAACAATTTCTCCAGTTGTCATCCCTTTAGGAAGAATCTTTATCTCTTCACCCTCAGGTCTTTTATCTAATACACTAACTGTATAATATTCTACTCCTTCTAATTTAAATAAAATTTCAAAATTTTGTGTTTCATTAGCTTGTAATTCATTAATGTCAATAATTTTTTTTCCTAAATACACATCTCTTTTAGAATAAAAATCAAATTCTAAATATTTATTACTTATATTATCTTTCTCTGAGTTTGTAATTAATCCTTTTATTCTTCCATTAACAAGTGTTGCTTCTGCTTGATATATATTAACTTGTGATACATTATCTTTTCTTTCTATTGGTTTATAAGATGAATTTAGCCCAACATTAATTAGAAATTCAGAAAATATAATAAACAATACTACCCATAAAACATAGTTAAATAATGTTTTTAGTCTTTTCATTTTTTCACTCATTCCTTGTATTATAATATATTTAGGCTTTTTTTAGGTAACCTATAACCCTTTACTTAGTCCATTTCTTTACAATTTAGTATTATTATACCAAAAGTCTACATAATTTTCAAGTAATTTCAATCTCTTGTATGAGTTTTTTTGACTGGGGAACTCCCTAGATTTCAATATTTTTAAGCTCTA
>CANAUI010000039.1 GCA_947364715.1 uncultured Clostridium sp. | reverse complement strand
CCTAGCATTTCATAATACTAGGTATTAACACAAATTTTTAAGCGATTGCCATAATTTTGTTGCAAAAATTTGAAGTTTCCTATACAATAAAAAAGAGGAGTGATTTTTTTGGATAGAAAAATTAGAGTAGTACAATATGGTACAGGAAAAATGAGTATATATACAATGAGATATGTATATGAAAAAGGTGCAGAAATTGTAGGTGCAATTGATGTAAATCCAGATGTGATAGGAAAAGACATTGGAGAAATTATGGGATGTGAAAATAAAGGAGTAAAGGTAGTTAGCTTAGAAGATGCTGAAAATATGATAAAAGAGGTGAAACCAGATATAGCTATCGTAACAACAATGAGCCTAATTTCTGATGTAGAAGAAGCATTAATGTTATGTGCAAAACATGGAGTAAATGCAATAACAACTTGTGAAGAAGCATTTTATCCTGAAAATTCAAATCCAGGTGTAACACAAAAAATAGACGAAATGGCGAAAAGTACAAATTGTACAATAACTGGAAGTGGATATCAAGACATTTATTGGGGACAATTGATTTCTAGTATTGCTGGTTCAACTCATAAAATTACAAAAATAAAAGGAAGCTCAAGCTATAATGTAGAAGATTATGGTATTGCATTGGCAGAAGCACATGGAGCAGGATTAACATTAGAAGAATTTGATAAACAAGTTGCATCACTAGATAGAATTTCAGATGAAGAAAGACAACAAGTAATTAGTAAAGGAGAATATTTACCTTCATATATGTGGAATGTAAATGGTTGGTTATGTGCAAAATTAGGATTAACAGTAAAAACTCAAACACAAAAAACAGTACCACAAACTTATTCAGAAGATATTGAATCTTCAACCTTAGGTATGACAGTAAAAGCTGGAACTGCAACAGGAATGAGTGCAGTAGTAACAACTGAAACAGAACAGGGAATTACACTAGAAACACAATGTATAGGAAAAGTATATTCTAAAGAAGATTTTGATAAAAATGAGTGGACAATTGAAGGAGAGCCAAATACAACTTTAATTATTAATAGACCATCTACTGTAGAATTAACTTGTGCATCTGTTGTTAATAGAATACCAGATGTAATAAATTCTAGAGCTGGATATGTACCTACAGAAGAAATGGGAGAACTAAATTATAGAGTAAAACCATTAAATGAGTATGTAAAATAATAATTAAAAAATAAAGTTATAAAGGAGAACGAAATGAGGACAAAATTGTTCTTATATATTGTTCTTCTTTTATAAAAGATATATATAGTTACAATTCATAGTCAATAAATATTATCTGTGAATGGTAACTATATTAAAAAATTTTAATAATTATTCAAAAAGTTATTTGAAATATTTAATATATTAATGTATAATGTGAAAAATGATAGATATTGACTAATTAACAATATAATATTCATATTTGAGTAATAATACTCGAAAAAATAATGGAGAAACAAAGGTTGAAAAATAATTACAATTTTGGTTATGTCAAATTATATTTAAAATGCGGTTATATACACTATGTATGAGTCCTTGCTTTTTAAATTAAATTTTCTTTGCCAAAATTTGATTCTTTTCCAACCAGTTTGTGCCTTGGGAAAGGAATGATAGTAAGGATGAAAAAAGATAATTTGGGAATCACTTTAATTAGTTTAGTTATTACAATCATTATTCTATTAATATTATCATCAATTACTGTATATACTGGAATAAATACAATACATTCAGCTAAATTAACTAGATTCACAACAGAATTAAAAATAATGCAACAAAAAGTAAATGAATTATATGACAGTTATACTAACAATAAATCTGTGATTGTAAATGGGACAGAATATACAGGAATATACATACAAAATATTGGTCAAGAGTTAGATGACATTGATGTTTTTAATACAAATAAATTAGAAGAAATTTTTTCAGAAAATGGGTCAGGAATTACAGATAGAACAGGCTATATGTATTATAATGCAGAAACTATTAAAGCTCTAGGTTTAGAAGATATGGAGTATGAATTTTTTGTGAATATAGAAAAAAGAAGTATAGTTAGTACAGAAGGATATAATGATTATGGAAAAATATATTATACATTAGACCAAGTACCAGATGGAGTATATAATGTTGAATATAATAAAATAAACAATAATGTAACTTTTAAAACAATAACAAAAGTACAAAATGGTCAAGGAAAGATTCAGGTTGTGGATATTAATAGTAATGAATATGTTAATAAATGGCAGATACAATATCGTATAAAAGCTGAAGAAGGAAATAGCGAAAATTTGTGGACTATATCAGAAGAATTTACAGGAAATGAATTTACAATAGATGTTCCAATAGAGAATTTATTAAAAGATTATGAAATACAAATTTTTCATGGAGATGAAATTATATCAGAAGTTAAGACATTAAATGTTTTAAGAGTAGGAGATTATATAAATTATAATCCACAAATAGGGGCAGTAGAAACAAGTTATATGTCATATGAGACAGAAAATGGGTATGGAAATCAGTTGTTTAATTTAAGTAGTTATCAATTTGGTTGGAGAGTGTTAGGTATAGATGAAGAAACAAATCAAATTTTATTAGTGTCAGAAGATTTTATAGGACCAGATAATGAAGAATATTTAAATTCATCATATGGAAGAACATATTATTATTTAAAAGGACAGTTAGGTTATAAAAATGGACAAAGTGAATTAGATAATATTAGTAAATTATATGGACAAGGAAAAGGAGCTAGTGGAGCAAGAAGTATTACAGCAAGAGATGTGAATAAACTAACAGAATATGAGCCAATAACAGGAGGAACAAATGTAAGCTCATATGGAAATAAAATAACATATACAAAAAATGCAGAAACAGGTCAAATACATTATAGTGGAAATGATGGAATAGAAGGAATATTAACTCAAACAACTTTTATATATTATAATAAAGAAACTGAAGAATGGAAAACATTAGAAAGTGGAGAAAGTGTAACATTAGAAAGTAGTTATTATTATTACACAGGAGAGGAACAAATAGGCTCAAATAGTAGTGAAATATATAAAATGCTATTTACAAATAGTGAAAATAGTGTAATAAATAATGATTATAAAGGAACAACAACAGGATGTGAGTATTGGTTGGCATCTCCATTTACTTATATGTTTGATAATGGTGCAAATTTGGGATTGAGATATGTTACAAATGGTGTAGTAGATATTTATGGATTATATAGTACTAATGATTCATCTCAAAGTAAACATAATGGTGTTCGCCCTGTAGTTTCTTTAAATTCTGATATTAATATATTAGAAGGAAGAGGAACATTAGAAGCTCCATATCAGATACAATGAAATAATAAAGTAACAAATTATTAGAAAACTATTTGAAATTGAGAATAGTTTTCTTTACTTTTTGGTAAAATTAAGATATAATGTAACAAGTGAACAAAATTAAAAAGGAGAGAGTTTTTATGCAAGAAAAAACAAATATAGAAAAAGAAAATCAAGTAGAAGAATTAGATATGAATCATTTAATGCAAATTAGGAGAGAAAAATTATCAGAATTGCAAGCACAAGGAAAAGACCCATATGAAATTACAAAATTTAATCGTACTCATACAGCAGGACAAATTAAAGCAAATTATGAAGAATTTGCAGAAAAAGATGTAACAGTAGCAGGAAGAATTATAGCAAAAAGAATTATGGGAAAAGCATCATTTTGTACTATTCAAGATAGTGATGAAAAAATTCAAAGTTATGTTAGTATTAATGACTTAGGAGAAGAAAGCTACAAAGAATTTAAAACATGGGACATTGGAGACATTATAGGAATTACAGGTTTTGTATTTAAAACAAGAACAGAAGAAATATCTGTACATGCTAAAGAAGTAACATTACTTTCTAAATCATTAAGACCATTACCAGAAAAATTTCATGGACTAAAAGACCCAGATTTGAGATATAGACAAAGATATACAGACTTAATTGTTAATCCAGAAGTTAAACAAAGCTTTGTATTAAGAAGTAAAATTATTAGTAATGTTAGAAAAATATTAGAAGAAAAAGGATTTTTAGAAGTAGAAACACCAATTCTGAATACAATTTCAGGAGGAGCAACTGCTAGGCCATTTATTACACATCACAATTCATTAAATATTGATATGTATTTAAGAATTGCTTTAGAATTGAATTTAAAAAGATTAATAGTAGGTGGATTTGACAAAGTATATGAAATAGGAAGAGTATTTAGAAATGAAGGAATGGATATTAGACACAATCCAGAATTTACAATGTTAGAACTATATGCATCATACCAAGATTATAATGACATGATGGACATTACAGAGGAATTATTCTCAAGAACAGCAAAAGAAGTATTAGGAACAACCAAAATTACATATCAAGGACAAGAAATTGACTTAACACCAGGTTGGAAAAGAATTACAATGATAGATAGTATCAAGGAAGTTTCTGGAATTGACTTTAACCAAATTAATTCTGATGAAGAAGCAGTAGCTTTAGCAAAAGAAAAGGGAATTCAAATACCAGATAAAACAAAACAAACAAGAGGAGATGTTATTAGTTTATTCTTTGATGAATATGTAGAAAAAACTTTAATACAACCAACATTTATTTATGACTATCCAGTAGAAATATCACCACTTGCAAAGAAAAAGAAAAAAGATGGAAGACTAACAGAAAGATTTGAAGTGTTTATTGGAGGACGCGAATATGGAAATGCATTCTCAGAATTAAATGACCCAATTGACCAATATGAAAGATTTAAAAAACAAGTGGAAGCAAGAGATGCAGGAGACGAGGAAGCTGGTATGATGGATGAAGATTATATACAAGCACTAGAAATTGGTTTACCACCAACAGGAGGATTAGGAATTGGAATAGATAGAATGATAATGTTATTAACAGACTCTGCTTCTATAAGAGATGCATTATTATTCCCAACAATGAAACCTCTTAATAATGCTTAATGAGTTTTAATGAAGTTTAATAAAAACTTAAAAGCATTGAAAAATGTACTAATATACAAAATATTATTAAAATGATAAAAACAAAAGATTACTATATTTTTGGTGATTTTTAAGCTGGTAGCATTAAAATTGCATTATAATAAAAAAGTAAGTTGTGGGGGAAATCAATGATGGATAAATTTAAAGAAATAAGACCAATTGTTCTTGGAATAGTAAAAAGAGATAATAAGATACTAGTTAGTGAAGGATATGATAAAGTTAAAAACGAAATATTTTATAGAAGTATAGGTGGAGGAATTGAATTTCTTGAAAATAGTAGAGAGGCATTGAAAAGAGAATTCAAAGAAGAACTTAATATAGATATTAAAGTAGGGAAATTTTTGGGGATTTCTGAAAATATATTTACATACAATGGAAAAAATGCACATGAATTAATATTATTTTATAATGTTAGTATAAAGGATTCGGATTATAAAGAAAGATATCATATAATAGATGATAATTGTGAGACCGATGCAATGTGGATAGATATAAATAAATTTAAAAATAAAGAATTAAAGATTTATCCTGAACAAGTATTTGAATATTTACAGTAGCGACAACTTATTGAATATTTTGTTATGATAACTGGAGGTGGTAAAAATAAGTTACTGGTGGATATGGTTTATAATACTATTTTGTTGTATAATAATACCAAGAAAGAATAAGTTATATTTAGGAATAATGAATAGAAAAAAGAAAGGAAAGAAAAGAAAAATGCCACAAGAATTAATGAAAGAATTTATAGGAAAAGTATGCACAATTATATTATTTAATGAATCATTTGGAGTACAAGGGAAAATAGTTGCAGTAGAAGATAATTGGATAAAAGTTGAAGAAAAAAACAGAGTTCGTTTAATTAATGGAGATATGATAAGAGATATATCAATATTGCCAGAAAAATATCAAAAGTAACTACAAAAAATGAATAAGGGAGATTCAAAGTATGAAACAAAAAAATCAAATTATTCTATATAGTATAATATTGATAATAGGACTAACAGCATTTATATTAGAATTATTTATATTTGAAATAGATGGAATCTTAGGCTTTTTAATTACATTGATAAGTATTAATATTATGATTGGTAGTGTGATTAAATTATATAAATTAAGTTCTAAATTTAAAGTAGTTATTAAATCAATAATTAACTTATTTTTTAATATATGGTAATAAAAAATTTCAAAAAGTAAAAATATGAAGGGAGGAAAAGTATATGAAAATATCTATTAACACGATGCAAAAACTATCAAAAATAAAGAATTCAGTATATGATGCAATCAAAATAGAATATTTATACCATTCAAATAAACTTGAGGGAAGTACGTTTAGCAAAGAAAATTTAATAGACCTTTTAGAGCAAAAACAAGTTAATCGGTGAACATTTTTTAGATGATGTAATAGAAACAAATAACTCATTAGAATTATTTGATAATGTAGTCAATACATTAAAAGAGCCATTTGATAAATATTTATTATGGCAGTGGCATAGATTATTAAAAAAAGGAACTGTAGATGATGAAATAGACAATATAGGGAGATGGAAAAAATATGAGAATCGACTTTCTAAGACAGACTTAAAATTGTGTGAACCACATTTAGTTGAGAATAGTATTTATAATTTACTTGAAGATTGGAAAGAAAGTAAAAAAGATATTTATGCTATAGCTGATTTTCATCAAAAATTTGAACATATACACCCTTTTCAAGATGGCAATGGAAGAATAGGAAGATTTATTATATTTAGACAATGTTTAGAGAATAATGTTGATTTAATTGCTATTGATGATGAATATAATAAAGAATATAGAGAGGCTTTATATAAGGCTCAAACAACAGGATGTTTAGAACAATTAACTCAAGTATTAAAAAAATGCCAAGAAAGACTTAATGAAAAATTGCAAAGTTATATATCAACAATAGAACAAGTATCAGAGGAAGTTGATTAATTTATTAAAAATTAATGAGTTTTAATAAATTCAATCGGGTAGCATTAAAATAGCAGTTTTTCAACATGAAAAAACATCTGAAACAATAACAACGAAGCAGGTTTGGGCGAAATTAATAAAAAGTTCAATGAAACCTCTTAATAATTTTTTTGAACATATTAGATGAGATAAAGACAGCTCAAAGAAGAAAATACTGAAATTACATTCAAAAATAAAGGATTTACAATTTTATAATAAGTAGGACAAGTATTAAGTTGAAACTTACTTGTCCTTTGTGGTATAATTGGAACACAAAACAGTAATTAGTAAGAGGAGGGCGCTAAAATGATTTATAAATGTATGTATAAGACTCCAGATGATTTTTCAAATATGATAATGAATAGTGATGGAGAAAATTTAACAGGTCTATGGTTTGAAGATTCAAGAGATTCTTCTAAACATACAATAAACTGTGAAGAAAAAGATTTAGAAATATTTAGAGAAACAAGTAAATGGTTGGATATCTATTTTAGTGGCGAAAATCCTAATTTTACACCGAAATACAAAATAGCAAATTTAACACCATTCAGGCAAGAAGTAGTTGAGATAATTAACTCTATTAAATTTGGACAAACTTTGACATATAGTGATATATCTAAAATAATTGCTAAAAAAAGAGGATTAAAAAGAATGTCAGCACAAGCAGTTGGTGGTGCTGTTGGATGGAATCCTATTTGTATCATCATTCCTTGTCATAGAGTAATTGGAACAAGTGGAAGTCTAACAGGTTATGGTGGAGGAATAAAAAATAAAATAGAATTATTAGCACACGAAAAAAACGATATGAATCAATACTTTGTGCCGAAAGTAGGTAATGCTTTATGATAAGATGTAAATGGTGTAATTTAAAAAATCCTAAATATATAGAATATCACGATAAAGAATGGTGCAAACCTAAATTTGATGATAATTATTTATTTGAAATGTTAATATTAGAGTCTTTTCAAGCAGGGCTTTCTTGGGAATGTGTATTAAATAAAAGAGAAGATTTTAGAAAGGCATTTGATAATTTTGATATAGACAAGATATGTAATTATAATGACGAAAAAGTACAAGAACTATTAAAAAATGAAAAGATTATAAGAAATAAATTAAAAATAAATGCAACTATAAATAATAGTAAAATATTAAAAAAAATACTAAACGAATATGGCACATTTCATAATTATTTAAAAACTTTTACAAATAATACCACTATTTATGAAATAGATAATAGTACAAATGAGCTATCAGACAAATTATCAAAAGACTTACAAAAAAGAGGAATGAAATTTGTAGGAAGTACAATTGTATATTCTTATTTACAAGCAATAGGAGTTATATATTCACATGATAAAGAATGTTTTTTGTATAAACAAGGAGAAAATAAATGATAATTTTTGCTAAAGATTATAAAGAGTACAATAAATAAGAAATTACAATTTGAGATGTGTTAAATTATGAGCAAGTATAAACAATTATGGAAATATATAAGATAATGATAAACAAAATTACAAATTATGAGAGGAGATAGAATTATGGCAAGAGTATTAAAAAATAAAGAATTAATAAATACAAGATTAGCAACTAATTATGGGGGATGGATGTATTGTGATAAATGTAATGAAAATATAGGATATTTATGTTATTCAACTTATGATATGTTAGAATTAAAATACAAATGTAATTGTGGAAGTGAAGGCAGTGCATTATTAGATTTTGAGGATAGTAAGATAGGGGAAAATAGCAATGATGAATTAGTTATTACAAAAAATAGATTTTGCTGTCCAAAAGATAATGAGCCTTTAATTACAATATTAGATAAAAAAGTAGCTACTTATGAAATGAAAATTACTTGTAAATCTTGTGAAAGTATTTATAAAAAAGTGAAATAGAAGTTACAATAAGTAGTTTAAGAGAGTTATTAAAAAACACATGAGAAAATATCCATATTTGGAAAAAATATTCCATTGAAACAAATATTTTTAAATAATATAATATATTTAGAGGTGTATAAATCTAATTCAAGAGATTGCTTAGAAGATAAATTTGAATTAATCTAATGATAGAAGGGATTAAAAATGAGTAGTATTGGCGTAGATATTGGAGCAAGTCATATTTCATGTGGATTATATAATAGTGAATATGATAAATTAGAATGCAAAATATATTTTCCTAATAGAATGAATAGAAATATAGATATTAATAGCTCTACAAAACTTTTTATAAGGATAGTTATAGAATTATTAGATAGATTAATAAAAGAAAATGATATATCTATTGATAATGTTACATCACTAGGAATTGGATGTCCAGGAGGGATTGACAAAGATAATGTGGTATTTTTAGGTTCATCAAGCCTAAATGTTAAAGAAATAAATTGGAGAAAAGAGTTAAAAAAATACAATACAGAAGTATTTGTAGAAAATGATTGTATATGTGCAGGAATATGTGAGAGCTATGTTAATAATATAAATGATTTTTTAATGTTTACTTTGGGGTCAGGCTTAGGAATGGCATATATGTACAATTACCAATGTATAGATCAGATTATATGGGATATAAGTGAATTAAATAAAAAAGTAGGAAATAAACACGATAAATACATTAAAAGCTTTGAAAGTTTATCTAATAAATATAATGAATACAAAAAAGGAAAATATGAAAGAGGAGAAATATTTAAATGTATAGAAGAAGGCGATATTAGGGCAAGAAATATTTTAAGAGACTACATAAAAAATTTTATAGAAGGCATAGTTAGAATTAGTGAAAAATATGACATAAAAGACTTTTCTATAGGTGGTGGAATGTCAGAGTATTCTAAATATTTTATAGATGAAATAAAAAAGAGTCTACCAGATTTAAATATACATATTGCAAAATATAGGAATGATTCTGGAATAATAGGAGCAGCATTATTAGAAAAAGTAAGTAATAACAATATTTTTAAAGATATGAAATCACATAAAAGTAATAATAACTTAGCGACAACTTACATGTAGGGTAGATAATTAGTTGAAATTATCTATCTTTTATTATATAATGCTAACAAATAGTAGTAATTAATGGAGATGAATAAAGATGAAAAAGTTAACAAAAAAAGCAATATTTATTTTTATTATAGTAAGTATAGTATTCATAGGAATAGGATTTATAGGTGGATTTTATACAAAAGTATTAATTGATGAAGCACAACTAATAAAAGAAAAGGAGAAACAAACAAGTCTAGCAGTTTTAATGACAGAAAATGAAATAAATAAATTAAAAGAAACTATTGAAAAAGATGAGATAGATTATGGAGATAATTATCAAGAATTTAAAACATATAATCCTTATGTATATAAAAAAGAACCAGACAGAATTTATTTTAAACCTTCAAAAATATGTGCTTTTTATGCATTTGAAAAAGAAGATAAGGATTATAAGCATCTATTAAAAGTTATAGAAGATAGAATGCACTATTCAGTAATAGATGATTATAATTTGAATTGTTTTGCACCTGACTCAATTAATACAATGATGACATCAGGAGAAAATTACATTATTTTTGATTATGATAATGGAACTTTATCAGAATTTAATGAAGATTATAACAAAGATATTATTTTTAAATTTTTAGAAAATACTAGGTTATACAGATTAGCTACTTATTTATCATATTACAAAGAATCTATTTTAAAAAGTAATTTGCCAAAAAAAGAATTTGCTAATAATACAAATATAAGTGGCTATAAATATATGACATATATAGATGGAAATTAAAACTTAACTATAAAATAAATTATAACAACAACTACATGTTTTTGTTATAATAAACTAAAAATTTATTATTAATGTAGACAAAATTAAAATAATATTATAGAATAGCAGACATAGGAAATTGATAATTAGTGGAACAGTTTTGCCATCAAATATTATACTACTTGCAATGGAATTTAGCTGTATAAAAGATATCGAAATTAAAGAATTACAAAAACAAGGCTTAACTAATAAAATAAAGGTATAGATAACAGCTATTTATATGAAGGTTATTTATCATTTAAGACTAGTGAGTTATAGATTAATTTAACAATAAAATTCATAAAAGGGGAAGATGGGAGTAAAAATATGTTTAATTTTTCATTTGATAAAAGAATAATTTATATTATATTAGGAATCATGGTGTTATCTATGATTATACAATATGTAAGCAGTCCAGGAATGTTATTTTCACTATTAATTAGTGCTCCAGGAGTATTGATAGCAATCACATTTCATGAATTTGCACATGCATTTATAGCTGATAAACTAGGAGATGATACTGCAAGGAGAGAGGGAAGATTAAGTTTAAATCCATTAGACCATTTAGACCCAATAGGAACCATATTATTGTTATTTGCAGGATTTGGCTGGGGAAAACCAGTTCATGTAAATCCAAGAAACTATACTAGAAAAATGTCAATGGAAAAAGGAGAAGCACTTGTTTCTATTGCAGGACCAGTTATGAACTTCTTACTTGCTATTATATTTGCAATAATATATTATGGAATTTATAAATTTGCAGGTATTGCATTTATAACTTCTAAAATGGGTAAAATTATATTAAGTTTAATTAGTTCTACTGTATTAATTAATGTAGGGTTAGGAGTATTTAACTTAATTCCATTACCACCATTAGATGGTTCAAAAGTTGTTATGCCATTTTTACCATATAATGCAAAGCAATTTTTTATAAATAATGAACAAATCTTTTATATAGTATTTGTTGTATTATGGATAACAGGTTTAACATCATATATAATTACACCAGGAATTCAGGTAGTAGGAAGTTGGATATCTAATTTAGCTAGTGCTATTTGGGGATTGTAAATATATCAATTTTATATGGATTCTGCTCCAGAGAATTGAATATATATACCCATATATATAAATAAATACTAAGTTCAGAGCGGTTAATGACCAGCTCTTTTTTTGCAAAAAAAGAGCTGTAGAATTTTTAACAAACTTTACTAATTTTATGATAGATGATATAATAAGCAAGACAATAAATTAAATATTAGAAAGAGATGTGAGTAAAAATTAAAGATATATATACATTAGGAATAGAATCAAGCTGTGATGAAACATCAGTAGCAATTGTTAAAAATGGTAGAGAAATTGTATCTAATATTATTGATACACAAATACCAATTCATGAAAAATATGGAGGAGTTGTACCAGAAATTGCATCTAGGAATCATATAGAAGCCATTTCCAGAGTAACCAAAAAAGCATTAGAAGAATCTAAAATGACCTTAGAACAAATAGATGTAATTACACCTACATATGGTCCAGGATTAGTTGGAGCTCTATTAGTAGGACTATCTTATGCAAAAGCTCTAAGTTTTGCGATAAATAAACCATTAGTTGGTGTAAATCATATTCAAGGACATATTGCATCAAATTATATTACATATAAAGAGCTAGAGCCCCCTTTTTTGTGTCTTATGATGTCAGGTGGTAATACACAAATTGTATATGTAAAAGATTATACAGAATTTGAAGTTTTAGGAAAAACAAGAGATGATGCTATTGGAGAAGCATTTGACAAAGTTGCAAGGGTTGTAGGTTTAGGCTATCCTGGAGGACCTAAAGTAGATAAATTAGCACTAGAAGGAAATCCAACAATTACCTTACCTAAAACACATTTTGAAAATATGGATTTTAGTTTTAGTGGAATTAAAACAGCTGTAATAAATTTATACCATAAAAATCCAGAAATGAGCAAAGCAGATTTATGTGCTAGTTTTGAAAAAACAGTAATAGAAATACTAATAGAAAATGTAAATAAGGCAATAGAACTAACAGGAGTAAAAACAATTGTATTAGCAGGTGGTGTATCTGCTAATACACATATAAGAAAAGGATTTATGGATTTGAAACAAAAAGGTATAGAAATATATATGCCAGATTTAAAATTATGTACAGATAATGCAGGTATGATTGCATCAGCTGGATATTATAATTATATGCAAGGAAAAAGAGATGAATTAGACTTAAATGCAGTACCAAACTTAAAATTATAAAGTTTTATATAAAAAATATATAATATTAGAAAAATTAGAATGGAGAAACACATGTCAATATATACAATAGGAGACCTTCACTTATCCTTTAATGAAAATAAACCAATGAGTGTCTTTGGAGAAAACTGGGAAGGATATGAAGAAAAAATAAAAGAAAATTGGACAAGATTGGTAACAGAAAATGATTTGGTAATTCTACCAGGTGATTTTTCATGGTCAATGTATTTAAAAGACACATATAAAGATTTTGAATATCTAAATTCATTACCAGGCAAAAAGATATTATTAAAAGGTAATCATGATTATTGGTGGTCTACAATTAATAGTATGAGAAATTATATAAAAGAAAATAATTTTAAAAATATTGACTTTATATATAATAATGCTTATGAATTTGAAAACAAAATAATTGTAGGAACAAGGGGATGGTCTTTTGGAGAAGATGACGAAAGTAAAAAAATGATTCAAAGAGAAATAGCAAGACTGGAATTATCTATAAAAAATGGTATAGAAAATTATGGTGAAGATAAAGAAATCATTGCATTTTTACACTATCCACCAATAGTTAATCAAAATATTCAAAAAGATGAAAAAAATGAATTTATTAAAGTACTAGAAAAATATAATATAAAGAAATGCTATTATGGACATTTACATGCTACTTCAATAAAAGATGCAGTAGAAGGAGAATATTTTGGAATACTGTTTAAATTGATAAGTGCAGATGCTATTAAATTTAATTTAGCAAAAGTTATATAAATATTTATTGACAAAGAAATAAGTAATTGATAATATATACAAGAAAGATTGTGTATACTAAAATTTACACTATTAAGGTTAATAGGTGACCTTTAAAAACCTAAATATATAATACAAGGAATGTAATTATGAATATATACCCAGATGCATATTTTGAGCGAGTAGAAGATATAAATGTGGAATTTTTGAATAAAAATAAAATAAAAGCATTATTATTAGATGTAGATAATACATTAGTAGACCATACAAAAAAAATAAATCAAAGTATTATAAAATGGGTAAAAGAATTAAAAGGTCAAGGTGTAAAACTATATATATTATCTAATACAAATGATAAAGAAAAAATGGAAAATATCGTTAAGCAGATAGATATACCATATCATCTATTTGCAATGAAACCACTAAGAAGAGGTTTTAAAAAGGTACAAAAAAAATTAGGTGAAAAAAGTGAAAATATAGCTATGGTAGGAGACCAAATATTTACAGATGTAATTGGTGGAAAAAGATGTAATATGTATACCATATTAGTAGAGCCAATAAATGAAAAAGATTTTTGGTATACTGCATGGAAAAGGCCGATAGAGAATAAGATAAAAGAAAAAATGAAATCAAAACAAATAAGCAAAAGATAAAACGTAACATATAAAAGTGAGAAAAAGGAGAATAAAATGTATTATAATGATGTACATATAGGATATTATTTAGCAGTTGCAATATTAGGATTATTTGTAGGTCAATTAGTTGATTGGGCAAATAAAAGATTACCAGAATATAAAAAATTTTTATCAATAGATATATTTAAAGAATATAAAAGAAATTTTAAACCAAACTATATATTAATGCTATTAACATCAGTAATTTATGTAACACTAGTTTATACATTAGGAATAAAAGATACATTAATTGCTAATTTAGATTTAATAAAATTTTTAATTTTAACACCAATGTTATTGTCTGCATTTGTGATAGATTATAAATTACAAATTATACCAAATAGATTAAATCTAACTATATTTGAAATTGGATTAATATTTGCTTTTATATATGGAATATCCAATGTAGCAATCACTTTAAATATGTTATTAGGAATGTTAGCAGGTGCTGGAATCTTTTTATTAATTACACTAGTAGGTGGACTATTTTATGGAAAAGAAGCCATGGGATTTGGTGATGTTAAATTAATGGGAGCATTAGGACTATTTTTTGGATTATCCAATATTGTAATAATTACATTAATATCTTTCTTAATAGGCGCAATTTTAAGTATAGTATTATTAATAACAAAATTAAAGAAAACAGATGAATATATACCATTTGGGCCATTTATAGTAATAGCAACATTTATTAGTATGTATATACCATTTGAAACAATAAAATTGGTATTAATGAAAATATTTACATTAGGAATGTATAAATAAAATAGAAAATAAGAGGGGATGATTCAATGAATCCTAAATTACAGTGGTTAAGAAATAAAATGTCTAGTTTAGATTTACAGGGACTAATAATATCTAATCCAATTAATATCAAATATCTAACAAATATAGATGCAGAAGGAACATTATTATTAACTAGAAAAGAAAATATTTATATAACAGATGCTAGATATATAGAACATGTTCATAGCATATTAACATTATATGATGAAATTATTGTTTATGATATAAATGATGTATCAAAAGAAGATTATGAAAATTTCTTTATGTTTTGTGAAAATGTTGGGTTTGAAGAGCAATATGTTACATATGCACAATATAAAGAATATATAAGAAGATATAAAATAAATAGTTTAGTGGAAACAGAACATATCATAGAAAAGCAAAGAATGATAAAAGATGTAGAAGAAATTAGTAATATAAAAAAAGCATGTGAAATTACAGATAATTGTTTTTCATATATATTAGATTATATCAAGCCAGGTATGACAGAAAAACAAATTGCTGATGAAATTGAAGAATATTACAAACAAAGAACAGATGGATTATCTTTTGATACTATTGTGGCATCAGGGGAAAACACTTCAAAACCACATGCTATTCCAACAAATAGAAAAATACAAGATATAGATATTATAACCATTGATATGGGATGTAAGGTAAATGGATATTGTTCAGATATGACAAGAACATTTTTTGTTGGAGAAGTTCCAGAATATGTGAAACCAGTGTATGATTTAGTATTAAAAAATCAAACACAAACAGCAAATGATTTTAAAGATGGAGTAAGTACAAGATTGTTGACAAAAATGGTAGAAAATGATTTTAAATTAAATGGACATGATTTAATTCATAGTTTAGGTCATGGTGTAGGTATGGAAATACATGAAGCACCATATATTAGTTATAAATCAGATACATTACTAAAAGAAAATATGGTAGTAACTAATGAGCCAGGAATATATCTACCAGGAAAATTTGGAGTAAGAATAGAAGATACTGTACAAATTACAAAATTTGGTTGTATAAATTTAACTAATTCAGAGAAAAATTATATTATAATATAGTAGTAGAAGAATCAAAATATTTTGGATTAACCAAATCCCTTGTATGGCAATCGCTTAAAAATTTATGTACAAAGTGAGAAAATATAGTATAATG
>CANAUI010000038.1 GCA_947364715.1 uncultured Clostridium sp. | reverse complement strand
CATTCTTTTTGCTGAACATTTAACAGCTATTTTAGTTAGGTAATCATATTCTCCACCTTTTAAGCAGTTACATTCATCTAAAACATACACTAGTTTTGGGAATGCTGGTGTTACATATATACCTGATTCATTTTTAATTCCTTCATATCTTTGTCTTAATACTTCTTCAATAATCATAGCATTTTCTTTAATATATGGGTCACCATCCTCTAAATGTAAGAATAAGGTTACAAAAGGAGATTGTCCATTAGTTGTCATTAAAGTATTAATTTGATATTGAATTGTTTGTACACCTGCTTTTAATTCTGTTTTTAATCTATTTTGTACTAATTCTTCTATAATGTCATCAGAAATTTTTCCTTTATATTTTTTCTCCATTTCTGATTTAAATTTATTATAGCTTTTTCTTAAATATTTTCCTAAATGCTTTAAATCTACAGATTGTCCACCATATTGGTTACTTGCAACTGCTGCAATAATTTGTGTTGTTACTGTACATGCTACTTGAAAACTTTTTGGACTTTCTATCATTTTTCCATTCATAACAGTTCCATTATCTAACATATCAGATATGTTAATTAAGCAACAATTAAAAATTGGTTGTACAAAATAATCAGCATCGTGGAAATGTAAAACTCCATCAGCATCTGCTTTGGCAATTTTTTCTGGTAATAATAATCTTTTAGTTAAATCTCTTGATACTTCACCTGCAATATAATCTCTTTGTGTTGAAGCAAGTAATGTATTTTTATTTGAATTTTCTTCGGCCAATTCTTTATTTTCGTTTCTAATTAATCCTAATATTGTTTCATCAGTTGTATTTTGTTTTCTAACCAAAGCTCTTGTATATCTATATACAATATATTTTTTTGCTAGTTCATATTTTTCAATTTCCATTAATTTTTCTTCTATAATATCTTGAATATCTTCAACTAACATTCTTTTTTTATTTAATTCTTCTATATATTCAATAATTCCTTTTATATCTTCTTTATTTGCCCTATCTTTTGGTTTTACATCTGTATTTGCTTTTTCGATTGCTATTTGTATTTTTGCTCTATCATAATCTACAGCTCTTCCATCCCTTTTTATAACTTTCATTTTACATTTCCTCCTTCAATTAGTATGTTTACATTATACATCTACAATTTCAATTTTCTGTTGCAAAAGCAACACATTATGAAAAAAAGTTTTTTTCACTTCTTAATCTCCTTATGCTCTAAGTTTTCTTCTTTTATTACAAATATATTACAAAAGCATTACAAAAATATTTCAACAATATTGTTGCTTTTGCAACTTCTTTAATGTATAATATTTATGTAATTTTAATAGGAGATAAAGATATGAATACCACATTTGACTTGGAAAACTTCATTATTAACTTTTCAGATTCTTGTCAAAAAAAGCAGAAAAAAGTATTTGGTAAAAATGAAGTTATTACAACCTATATTAAAAATCGAAATCAATTATGTATATTATTAGATGGAAATGCTGATTTAGTACGTTATGATTTAAATGGTAATAGAACAATTGTAGAACATTTTTCAAAACATACTCTTTTTGGTGAAGTATTTTATACTATTACAACTAATAATGAATTACTTGTTGAATCAAAATCAAATTGTACAGTTCTTTTCTATATCTATGATGATATTTTTCATAAGTGTAGAAGTAATTGTAAATTTCACCAAACTTTATCTGAAAATTTACCACAATTAATATTAAATAAAGTAACTGATTTGAATATGAGGATTGAGCTATTGACTAAAAGGTCTATTAGAGATAAATTACTCGGCTATTTTTCTTTACTTTCTACTAGAAATTTGAGTACTTCTTTTGAATTACCTTTTTCTTTAACTGATTTAGCAGATTATTTAAGTGTTGATAGAAGTGCTATGATGAGAGAATTAAAATTACTAAAAGAAGATGGTTTTATCGAAAAAATTGGAAATCGAATTATTTTGCTTTATAAATAAAAGGAAATTTGGGAACAAACTCAATTTCCCTTTTTATTTAACAAGACTTTAAAAAATATAGAATATAAAAAAATGAAACGATTTTGTGTATCTAAATTTGCAACTAGAAATTCTTAAAGAAAAAAATGAGGGATGTTCATGGGCAATCAAGTTATATAGTCATTTCTTATAAATGTCTCGGCTCAATACATACTTTACTCTTTCTAAATAAAAAATAAATGAGCCTCTCGCTACAAGAATTCGCGCTTCCTCATTTATTTTTTATTAAGAAAGATTACAAGTATTCCAATCACATTCGACATATTATGCAAAATGACTATATAACTTGATTGTGCCTGAATGAAAGAGTCTTGTTTTTTTCTTTTAGAATTTCTGTGAAAATTTAGCTTATATAAAATTGTGTAATGATTTTATATTCTATATTTTTTATTATACATGAATTTAAAAAAGGAAATTGAGTTTGTTCCCAAATTCCCTTTTTCATATTATAAACTTAATCATGCCTCTTTTGTTCCTATTTGGTTGTTTGAATATAATTCCATGAATCTAAACACATATCTTCTAATGTTTTTTCTGCTACCCATCCTAATTCTTCTTTTGCTTTTTTAGTTTCTGCATAACAAACTGCTATATCCCCTTCTCTTCTTGCTGTAATATTATATGGTACTTTTTGTTCTGTAGCTTTCTCAAAAGCTTTTACCATATCTAATACACTATATCCTCTTCCTGTTCCTAAATTATATATATATAATCCTTCTTTTTCTTTCTCTAATTTTTCTAAGGCTTTAACATGCCCTTTTGCTAAATCAACAACATGAATATAATCTCTAACACCTGTTCCGTCTGGTGTATCATAATCATTTCCAAATACAGATAATTCTGGTAATATTCCTACTGCCACACGTACAATATATGGCATTAAATTATTTGGTATACCTTGTGGCTCTTCTCCAATTAATCCACTTTCATGTGCCCCTACTGGATTAAAATATCTTAATATACATATATCCCATGTATTGTCTGAATGATAAGTATCTTTTAAAATTTGTTCGATAAATAATTTACTTGTACCATATGGATTTGTAGTTCCTCCTGTTTTACATTTTTCGGTTATTGGAATAGTTTCTGGCTCTCCATATACAGTTGCTGATGAGCTAAATAAAAATGTTTTACAATTATATTTTTTCATAGTATCTAATAACACTAATGCACCTGATATATTATTAGTATAATATTCAATTGGCTTTTTTACAGATTCTCCTACTGCTTTAAATCCAGCAAAATTGATTACTGCTTCTATATTATTTTCTTCAAAAACTTTTTCTAGTTTTTCTTTATCCATATAATTCATTTCATAAAATTTAAAATCTTTTCCTGTTATTTTTTTAATTGCTTCTAATACACTTGGTTTGCTATTAGAAAAATCATCTATAATAACAATTTCTTTTCCTTCATTTAATAATTCTACTGCTGTGTGACTTCCTATAAATCCAGCTCCTCCTGGTAATAATATTGCCATAAAACCATTCCTTTCTCTTATATTTTACAGTTTATTAATTTGCATTCCATCTTTTGTATCTTTTACTTCATATCCTTTTTCTTTAATCAAATCTCTTAATCTATCTGATTCTGCCCAGTTTTTTTCTTGTCTTGCTTGTTTTCTTTCTTCTACAAGTTTTAACACTTCTTCTGGAACTTCTAGCTTTTTATTTGTTTCTTCTTTATCTATTTTAATTCCTAGCACTGTATCAAATTTTAACAATAAATTTGCAATTTCTGGTGATTTTTTTTGATATTTTATTACTTCCCATACAAAACTCATTGCAAGAGGCATATTCATATCATCATTAATAGCTTTATGAAATTCTGTTTCTAATCTATCTAATTCTTTTTTATCTTCTTGATTTAAAATATCTTTTCCATTTTTATTTACTTGATAACCATTTCTTAATCTTTCTAATGATTTTGAAGAAGCTTCTATTCCTTCCCATGTAAAGTTCAATTTATTTCTGTAGCTAGATGTATAACATAATAATTTATATACTAATGAATCATATCCCTTTTCTTTGATATCTTTTAATAAATACACATTTCCTAAGCTTTTTGACATTTTTCCACCATTTATTAATAAATATTCACCATGTATCCAATAATTAGCAGGAATTCTTCCACATACACCTTTACTTTGTGCAATTTCATTTTCATGATGTGTTGGTATTAAATCAATCCCTCCTGTATGAATATCAAATTGTTCTCCTAAATGTTTTCTTGACATAGCAGAACATTCAATATGCCAACCTGGATAACTTGGTCCCCATGGACTATCCCATTTCATCAAATGATTTTCTGGAGCTTTTATCCATAAAGCAAAATCATATGCATTCTTCTTTTCTGGGTCTACATTTACTCTTGCACCTGCTTTTTGTTCTTCTACATTTAAATTAGACAAAACTGGATATTTATCTAATTTAGAAACATCAAAATAGATAGCTGTTGATGTTTCATAGGCATATCCCTTTTCTATAAGTTCCTCCACATATTCTAACATTTGTGGGATATATTCTGTTGCTTTACAAATCACTTCTGGAGTTTCTATATTTAAATCTTTTAGGTCATCAAAAAATAACTTAGTATAGTATTGTGCTATTTCTAATGGTGTCTTATGTTCTTCTCTAGCTGATTTAACCATTTTGTCTTCTCCTTCATCTGCATCAGAAACTAAATGTCCTACATCTGTTATATTCATTACATGTTTTATTTTATATTCATTATATTTTAATACTCTTCTTAATACATCTTGAAATATATTTGTTCTCATATTTCCTATTGTTGCATCTTTATATACAGTTGGTCCACATGAATATATTTTTATTTCTTTCTCATCTATTGGTTTAAATATATCTTTTTCTTTTGTTAATGTATTATATAAATATATGTCCACTATTTTATCCTCCCTTCACTTTAGTTTTATTCTTTGTTCTAAAGTGATATGTAAAAAATTTCACATATCACTCTTACAATTTTATTTTTTATAATTATTCAACTACATTTTCTGGTGGTTTTGTTGTATTTCCTCCACCTTCTGGTTTATTTTCTCCACCAGTAGAATTTCCGCCTCCACCTGATGGCTTATCTACTGTATTTCCTGTTTCATTTGTTTTATTTTCATTTGATGTATTTGTATTATTTGATGTATTTGTATTAGGTTTATTATCTACAGGTTTTTCTTCCTCTTTTGGTTTTGTATGTATTTTACAGGTTTCATTTATCTTAGTACCTGATGTCTTTGTATTACCAACTGGTTTCCATAAATTTAGTTTTTCTTTTGGAATAACAGCTCCATAATAATTTTGAGTAACTTCACAATATTGTGAACAATATTCTGTTGCTACCAATTTTGATTCAGAACAAATTGTTTGATTTCCATGTCCTTCACATTTTTCTGGTAAATTATCTTGTGTAAATATTTCTGTATATTTATTATTACATCCTGATGTTGCTAGACATCCTGTTGCTTTACAAATAGTTTGCTCTACAATTCCACTTGGTCTTTTGAAAGTTGCTTTTGCTAAATCTTTATGTATTGCTGTCATAATAGCATCCCAAATATTACCTGCTGGATTTCCAGAATAAAATACTGTTTCTGGTTGGTCATATCCAAACCAACAAGCTCCTGCATAATATGGTGTAAAACCACAAAGCCATCTATCATAATCATTATCTGTTGTTCCTGTTTTTGCTGCTACATCCATTCCACTAATTGCACAATATGTTGCTGTTCCACCAGATTTCACTGGTTCTTGTAATATAGATTTAACAATATATGCATTTTGCTCTGATATAACTCTTGTTTGTTCTTGTTTAGGAGTTAATACTGTATTCCCATTAGAATCTTCAACTTTTGTATAAAAAGTTGGCACAATATACACACCATCATTTGCAATCATTGCATATGCTCCTGCCATTTCTAAAGGTGTTGCACCATTGGTTGTTCCTCCTAGTGCTAAAGATACATCTGCATCTTCATCTTTATTAATATGACTTAATCCCATTTTATTCAAATATTCTATTGATGTTTTTTCTGATAATTCTCTCATGATTTTTACTGATGGTATATTTAAAGATTTAGCAATAAAATATCTAATATTTACAGGTTCATTACTAAATTTACGACTTTGATTTTCAGGTTCATATTTTCCCCCAAAGTTTGTTTTTTGGTCCATATATGTTGTTCCTGCAGTTATAACTTTTTCTTGTAATGCTGGTGCAACAACAGCTATTGGTTTTATAGAAGACCCTGTTTGTCTAATACTTTGTGTTGCTCTATTTAGCCCTCTAGTTTCTGTTTTTTCTCCTAATCCTCCAACTGTTCCTATTACATTTCCAGTTTTGTAATCTATAATTACCATTCCTGCTTGAGAATGATTATTTTTCATTTCTCCTGTTTCTTTGTTCTTTTCTTTTCCACTTACAATATATTTATCTTTTGCAAATTCTTCTTCCATCTGCTTTTGAATATTTGTATCTACTGTTGAATAAATAGTAAGTCCACTACTATATATATAGTTTTCTGCTAATTGTTGTGACCACCCTTTTTCTTCCATAACTTGTTTAATTATTTGGTCTAAAACAGCTTCTGTATGATATGAGTATGAAGAAGTAGTTGCAATTTTTCCTTTTTGGAAGTTTAATCCTGATTCTGCTTCTGAAATTGCTTTATCATATTCCTCTTGGTTATTTATATAACCTAATTCTTTCATTTTATTTAAAGCTACTTTTGTTTGATTTTTAATTAGTTCTGAATTATCTTTTGCTTCATTAAATGGATTATATCTATTTGGTGAACTATTAATTCCTGCCATATATGCACATTCTGCTAATGTTAAGTCTTTTGCACTTTTATTAAAATAATATTCTGCTCCTAACTCAACACCATGTAAATTACCTTCTCCACCAACATATAATATATTTAAATATAATTCCAAAATTTGGTCTTTAGATATCATTCTTTCTACTTGATATGCTTTTGCCCATTCTCTTACTTTTCTCATGATACCTGCTATACCAGCTCTTTCATCATCTTGTGTCAAGTTTTTTACCAATTGTTGTGTAATAGTACTTCCACCATATGTACTTTTTCCAAATACTGTAGTTACAATAGCACCTGCTGTTCTTTTTATATCAACACCATTATGTTTATAAAATCTTTCATCTTCCATAGCTACATATGCTTTTGGTAAATAATCTGCCATATCTTCAATACTGATGATTTTTCTTTTTTCATCACCACTTAATTCAGCAATCACTGCACTATTTTGGTCTACAATTACCGAATTAGCAGCACCTATTGTTAATTCTTCTTTTGTAATCTCAAAATCATCACCAAATAGTCCAAAAAATACACCAGCTATAATACCTGCTCCAATAACACATAATAATAAGAAAATTACTATACAAATTCTTATTATCATCATTAATTTAGGATGTCTTGTTGTAAATTTCTCATTTTTATTTTTTGATTTTTTCCTTTTATCATTTTGTGTTGGAACTCTTTTTGTTGCTTTCATATCCTTTTTATTAGTTGTATTTTGTCTTTTTTTTCTATTTTTAGTAGGTTTTTTATTATATTTCTTTGTTTTATCTTTATCATTATTTATTTTATTATTTCTTGGCATATGTTTACCTCCTTGCCATTTTGTTCCAATTTTATTTTGTATTTATCCATTGTTTAATTAAATTTTAAAAATTGATATTTACATTATATTATACTTTATAAAAAAAGAAAAGTATTTAATAAAATTTCTTACTTTTTGTTATATAATTGTCTTTACACCTTTTAAATATTTTATAATTACCTTATCTTTTCTTATTTTTTTCAATACATCTTCAATTGGCCTATTCTTATACTGTATTGACTCATAAACATCTTTATTTTCAAACTTTTCCAAAAGCAAATTTGATTTCCAATCAATTTCATAATCATTAATATTTAACCCATTAAATCTCTTATCCTTTATCTCTACATTTCCTTTAAAATTAATAATAGTAGCCATATTATTAATTGTATATCTGTTAATCAATTCTGTTGGAAAATCAAAATTAAATACAATATTGGTTTTTGATAAAATTTTTCTTTTGTTATTTCCAACACTAATAAAAATCCCATATTTCTCTGAAATTTTCTCTTCTATATTTTTAAAACGTTCAATATGATTTGTAACAATTTTTACATATTTATATTTTACAACCAATTTTTCTATTGCATAAATTGCAAAATCTGAAATATCATTTACTAAAATTCCAATTTTTATATCTTCTTCTTTTATTTTTAACTTTTCAACTACATATTCTAAAATATCAAAAAATAACATCTTAAATAACCATCTTCCATCAACTATTTCATAATTATAAGAATACAAATAATTTACATAATTTTCTTGCTGTTTTATCTTTTTGCTTAATACTAGTTTATTACTATTAGTTTTATCTAAAATATTTTTAGTTTTTATTGCTAATTTATATGCTATTTTTTCTTCTAAACTTGTCTTTGTTATTGGTATAATAATATTATCATTTTCTAATTTAACAATATTAAAAAACTCTAACAATTTACTAGGCTTGTCACATTCTTTTATATAATACATAAAATCACCTCATATACTTTTCTATTTTAAGTATATTAAGGTGATTTAGTTAATAGAACAAGCTTAAATAACTATATCTCTTTTTAAAAGTTTATCATTTACAATTCCAATTCCTATAAATTGTTTATTACTATATATTTTATAACACCCATCTGGAAAGTCAAAACTTAATCTTACACCATTTAAAAATAATTGTAATTTCTTAGCATTTAATTCAATTATTTCTAAATCTTTAAACAAGTTTTCAAGTGTTATAATATTTTCTTCAATTACTTCTTTCTTCAATTCATCAAAATTAACAGATTGTTCTATAGTAAAATCTCCAACTTTTGTTCTTTGCAAATCTTTCATATATCCTACTGTTTTCATCTTTTGGGCGATATCTTCACATAAGCTTCTAATATATGTTCCTTTTGAACAACTAACTTCAAATTGAATTTCACAATTTATTTTATCTATTTTTAATAATTGCATATTATATATTTTTATTTTTCTTGGTTTAATTTCTATGCTTTTTCCTTTTCTTGCATATTCATATAACTTTTTCCCATTTACTTTAATAGCTGAATACATAGGTGGTATTTGTTCTTGTTCACCTAAAAAACTTTCTAAAATATTTTTTACTTGTTTTTCTTCTAGCAAATTTTCATCAACTATTTCTTCTTGTACAATCTCTCCTTCCTCATCTCCTGTACTTTTTTTAATTCCTAATTTTAATAAAACTTTATAGGTTTTATCATGATTTATTAAATATTTTGAACACAATGTTCCTTTTCCTATTAGTAATGGTAATACTCCTCTTGCTAATGGGTCTAATGTTCCAGTATGTCCAACTTTTTCGCCTGTCATTTTTTTTACTTTTGCTACTATATCATGTGATGTATGTCCTTTTGATTTATTAACAATTATTATTCCATTCATATTTGACCTCTTCCTATTTATATAACTTTTAAGAATATTTCTTAAAGCTCCTTATTAATTTTTTCCATTATATATGCAAAAAGAAGATAAGTCAAACTTTGGTAATTTGACTTATCTTACTATATTTCTTTTTTAATTTCTTTTATCAATTTTTCTTTTACCTGTTCAACTGTTCCTGTTACAACTGCACCTGCTGCTCTTGGGTGTCCACCACCACCAAAAATATAACAAATATCAGAAACATTAATATTTGAACAATTCCCTGTTCTCATAGAAACCTTATATAAATTTTCTTCTTTTTCACGTATAAATACAGAAACTTTAACACCTTCTATACTTCTTCCATTTTCTACAATTCCTTCATGGTCACCAGGCTCTGCATGTACATCTTCTTCGTCTTGTTTATTAATATATGTAAATGCAATTGTGTCATTTTCTAGAAGTTCTAATCTATTCATTGCTCTTCTTAATAATTCAAAGTTAGATTTTGTTCTAGTTTCTAAAACTCTTTGATAAATATCAGATATGTTTACACTTTTTCTTAATAATTCTGCTGTAAATTCAAATGTTTCTGCTGTTACACTTGAATATTTAAACCCACCTGTGTCTGTAATAATTCCTGTTACAATACAAGTTCCTATATCTGCATCAATGTTAATATCAAAATATTCAAACATACCTGCTAAAATTTCACAACAAGCTGGAGATACAGGATTCACAAAATTCAAGTCTCCATACATCATATTACTACTATGATGGTCAATTACAATTGTTTTTTTAGCTTTTTCAAAATATTCTCTTCCCACTAATCTTTTTAGGTCTGCACAATCTAATGCAATTGCTAAATCATATATTTCATTATCTACACTACTTTTTACTGTATTAGCTTCTGGTAAAAAAGCAAATGTTCTTGGAAACTCTCTTGCAATTACATCCACTTTTTTACCCATTTTTTTTAATGCTAGTTTCATAGATAATATACTTCCAATAGCATCACCATCTGGTGATTCATGTGCCATTACAATTATTGTTTCTGCTTTCTTAATTTCTACTAAAATATCATCTAATGTCATTTTATTATTCCTTTCTTCTAATGTCCTATCTGTCAATTTTATTCTTGTTCTTCTTTTTTAGGCATTATTTCTTTTAAGATAGAATCAATTTTTGCACCATATTCAATAGAATCATCTAATTCAAAAATCAATTCTGGTGTATTTCTTAAATTGATTCTTTTTGCTAATTCACTTCTAATATATCCTGATGATTTTTTTAGTCCTGCTAATGTATCTTTTATATTTTTTGAATTTAAAATACTAATATATACTTTTGCAAATTTTAGGTCATTTGTTACTTTTACTTTTGTTACACTAATTAGACCTGTTATATTTGGATTTTTTAATTCATATCCAATAATTTGACTAATTTCTTTTCTATATTCTTCATCAATTCTCCCTAGTCTTGGATTTTCTTTTCCTTGCATATATCCTCTCTCCTTTATAAAGTCATTCATTTATCATCTGTTTACATTTTTATATTAAACTTTATCTTTTAATTTCTTCCATTACATATACTTCAATAATGTCTCCTTCTTTAATGTCATTATAGTCTTCAATTTGCATTCCACATTCAAAACCTTTTGTAACCTCTTTTACATCATCTTTAAATCTTTTTAAAGTTGATAAATGTCCATCATGTATAACAATATTATCACGAATAACTCTTACACCTGCATTTCTTTCTACTTTTCCATTTAATACATATGCTCCTGCAATTGTTCCTACATTCGAAATTCTAAATGTTTGTCTTACTTCAACATTTCCAATTACTTTTTCTTCAAATTTAGGTGCTAACATTCCCTTCATAGCAGATTCTACATCTTCTATTGCTTGATATATAACAGAATATTGTTTGATTTCTACTTCTTCTTTTTCCGCCATTTCTTTTGCTGTATTATCAGGTCTTACATTAAATGCAATAATAATAGCATTTGATACTTTTGCAAGTGTAACATCTGATTGGTTAACAGCTCCTGCTGCACTATGAATAACTTTTACTCTTACTTCTTCATTTTGTAGTTTTTCTAAAGATTGTTTTACAGCTTCTACAGAGCCTTGTACATCTGCTTTTACAATCAAGTTTAATACTTTTAATTTTCCTTCTTCCATTTGTGTAAATAAATTATCTAATGTTACTTTTGTAGCACTATTGATTGCTTGTTCTCTTGCTTGACGTTTTCTTCTTTCTATTAAATGTTTTGCCATTTTTTCATTTTTAACTTCATAGAAAATATCTCCAGCTTGTGGTACTTCTGTTAATCCCATAATTTCAACTGGTGTAGATGGTCCTGCTACTTTTACTTTTTTGCCTTTATCATTTACCATTGCTCTAATTCTTCCAATTGATGAACCAACAACTATAGTATCTCCTACATCTAAAGTTCCTCTTTGTACTAACATTGTTGCAATTGCACCTTTTGCTTTATCTAATCTAGCTTCTATTACAGCTCCTTTTGCTTGTTTATTTGGATTTGCTTTTAATTCTAATACATCTGCTTCTAATAATACCATTTCTAATAATTGGTCAATATTTTGATTTTTCTTAGCAGAGATTGGAACATAAATTGTATCTCCACCCCATTCTTCTGGTACTAATTCATATGCCATTAATTCTTGTTTTACCTTATCAATATTTGCATCTGGTAAATCGATTTTATTAACTGCAACAATAATTGGAATCCCAGCTGATTTTGCATGGTTAATTGCTTCAACTGTTTGAGGCATAACACCATCATTTGCAGCAACTACTAAAATCGCAATATCTGTAATTTGTGCACCTCTTGCACGCATTGCTGTAAATGCTTCATGTCCTGGTGTATCTAAGAAAGTAATTTCTCTATCATTAATTCTTACCATATATGCACCAATTGCTTGTGTGATTCCTCCTGCTTCTCCACCAATAACATTTGTCTTTCTAACAGCATCTAATAAAGATGTTTTACCATGGTCTACATGTCCCATAACAACAACAACTGGTGGTCTTGATTGTAATTCTTCTGCTTTATCTTCAGATTCATCAAATAATATATCTTCTTCTGTTACAGTTTCTTTCTTTATTGCTGTAATACCAAATTCTTCTGCAATTAAATATGCTGTATCAAAATCAATTTCTTGATTAATAGTTGCCATAACACCAAATCCTAGTAGTTTTTTAATAACATCTGCTGTTGTTTTTTTCATTTCTACTGCTAAATCTTTTACTGTAACTGTTTCTGCAATTTCTATCTGTGTTAATTTAAAGATTTTTTGTTTTGTTCTTTCTTCTTGATTTTGATTTCTCTTTTTCTTTCCTCTTCTTCCTCTTTCTGTTGTTAGGTCATAGTAATCTAACATTCCACCTTCTTGGTCATCAAACATATTTGATAATTGATTAGCTGTTTTTAATGTTTTTAATTTTCCTTCATCAAAGCTTCCATTAGAAGAATTTTTTCTATTTTTTGTTTTTTTAGCGTTTTTATTTTCATCAAATTTATTATTATTTTTTTGTCTATCAATATTTTTATTATATTCTCTTACTGTTTCTTTCTCTATCACTTCTGTTGCCATAATATTTTTTATATTTTTCTCAATTCCTTTTTCGTCTAATGGTCTTTTTCCATATCTTTCATTATTATTAGAATTTCTGTTATTAAATTTATTATTATTTCTATTAAAATTAGAATTATTACCATTATTATTAAAACCATTATTTCTATTGAAATTACTGTTGTTATTATTATTTCTGTTAAAATTATTGTTGTTGGCATTATTTCTATTGAAATTACCATTGTTATTATTATTTCTATTAAAATTAGAATTATTGCCACTATTATTAAAACCATTATTTCTTTTTTGGTTATTATTATTATTATTTCTTTTTTGATGATAATTATTTATATTATTATTTATTTTTTCACTTTTTGTCTCTGTTTTCATATTATTATTTTCTTCAACCTTTTCTGTAACATTATTAGACTTTTCTTCTTGAACAGTTTTTGTTTCTTTTTTAACAATTATTTCTTCTTTTACAACTGTTTCATTTCTTACTTCTGTTTTTTCTTCTTTTACTTGTTTCTCTTTTGTTTCTTCTTTTTTAAATCCAAATAATTCACTAACAGTCATTGGCTTGTTTGGTTTATTTCTATATACAATATTATAGTCTTTATTTGTTTTTCTCTCAATAAAACCAATATTGCTACTTCTTTTTTCTTCTTTTTTTACAACTTCCTTATTTTTTTCAGATTCATCTTGTGCAATAATAACTTCTCTTCTAATAATAACAGGTGTTTCATTTTTATTTTCTTTTTTAACATTTTTATTTTCTGTAGCTTTTTTATTACCTGCATTTTTATTTGTAATTTTTTCTTCTATTTTTTTTGCTTCACTTTCTTCTACAGCACTTAAATGGCTTTTGGCTTCAATATTCAATTTGTTAGCAATATCTAATACCTCTTTACTTGTTAAATTTAGCTTTTTTGCTATTTCATGTATTTTTATTTTACCCAAGCGCTTCACCCCCATTGTTTATTTTTTCTATTTCTTTAGATAAATTTACATCTTGTATACCAAGTATTGCTTTATTTTTCTTCCCAATTGCTTTACTTAAAGTTTCTATATCCCCTATTTCTATAATTGGTATATGAAATTGTTCACACATTTTTCTAAATTTATCTTTTGTTCTTTCTGATGAATCTTCTGCTATAATCACTAATTTTACCATTCTTTTCTTTATGCTATTTTCTACACTGTCTGCTCCAAAAGCTATTTTTCCGTGCTTTTGCAGATAATCCAACTAAACCTAATATTCTTTTATTTATCAAGAATGACACCTCTTAAACTTTCATAAATTTCGTCTGATATATGTATATCTAACACTTTTTCTAATCTTTTTGATTTTATTACTTTTTCTAAACATGCTATATTATCACAGATATATGCACCTCTACCTTGCATTTTCCCTGTTTTGTCTACATGTATTTCATTTTCTTTATTTTTTACAATTCTAATGAATTGATTTTTATCTTTTTTTTCATTACACCCCATACAAGTTCTTTGTGGTATCTTTTTCACATAAAATCCCCCTTTTATTGTATGTTTCTAAATTCTAATTATTCTTCATTTTCTAGTTCTTCTTGATTTTCTTCTCCTTCTTGTTGTGCTTTTATTAACATTTCTCTGAATTGTGTTTCTGATTTAATATCAATCTTCCAATTTGTTAATCTTGCAGCTAATCTTGCATTTTGACCAGATTTACCAATAGCAAGTGATAATTGGTCATCTGGAACAATAACTTGTGCAAATTTTTCTTCTTCTTTTATATCTACTGCTAATATTTTTGCTGGTAATAATGCTGAAGATATATAAATTGATGGGTCTTCATTCCATTCAATAACATCTATTTTTTCACCATTTAATTCATTAATAACATTTTGAATTCTAACACCTTTTTGTCCTACACAAGAACCAACTGGGTCTATATTAGGGTCTGGAGAATATACTGCTACCTTACTTCTATATCCTGGGTCTCTTGATACACTCTTAATTTCTATAACTCCTTCATAAATTTCAGGTATTTCAAATTCTAATAATTTTCTTACAAAATCTGGATGACTTCTAGATACAATAACTTGTGGTGCTCCTTTTTCTCCTCTTTCTACATCTAATACATATCCTTTTATTTTATTATTTACTTTATAATTTTCTGTTGGTATTTGTTCTTTAGTTGGCATAATTCCTTCTAATCTACCTAAGTCCATTACTACAATATTTTTATCAGCTTTTTGAATAATACCTGAAACAATTTCACCTTTTCTATCATTAAATTCTGTATAAATAATTTCTCTTTCTGCTTCTCTTAATTTTTGAACAATAACTTGTTTTGCTGTTTGTGCTGCAATTCTTCCAAAATCTCTTGGTACAATTTCTACCTCTACTGAATCTCCAATATCAACATCTTTATTTATTTTTCTTGCATCTTCTAAACTAATTTCTAATGCATTATCATTTGCATGTTCCATAATTTCTTTAATAGCATATACATGTGTTGCACCTGTTTGTGGGTCCATAACAATTTTTACATTATCTAATGCATCAAAATTTCTTTTATATGAAGTTAATAATGCTGTTTCAATTGATTCTAATAAATATTCTTTTTTAATTCCTTTTTCCTTTTCTAACTCTTCTAAGGCTAATATTAATTCTTTATTATCGATTGCTGGTTCATTTGCTTTACTTTTGCTTTTCATTTTTTCACATTCCTTTCTTATTTTTTTATTCAAATTGTAATTATTTTTCAATTCCAATGATATACTGTTTTGATTTGTGCTATATTTTTTCTTTCAATTTTTATATTATCTTCTAGTATTATATTTTCTTCATTAAAGTCTTGTAATACTCCTTGATATTCTTTATTTCCTAATGTATCTTTTTTAAATAGTTTTATAACTATTTCTTTTCCCTTATTTTGTTCTAAGTGTTTATCTTTTTTTAACACTCTTTCTATTCCTGGTGATGATACTTCTA
The DNA here is from genome assembly GCA_947364715.1 of uncultured Clostridium sp. Classification (GTDB taxonomy): domain Bacteria; phylum Bacillota; class Clostridia; order TANB77; family CAG-508; genus CAG-269. The sequence continues at coordinate 404 of CANAUI010000038.1, read as the reverse complement.
AGAAATATTGCTCTTTTACATAATTTGCTTCATCTAGTAAATCAGATATTTCATTATTTACTTTTTCACAATCTTTTAAGTCAATTCCTTCTAATTTATCAATATAAATTCTTAGAAAATAATTTTTCCCTTCTTTTGCATATTCTACATCATATAAATCATAACCTATATTCTCAATTTTTTCTTTTAATAGATTTTCTACTTTTTCTTCTATATTTGCCAAGAAGTTTTCCTCCTTTTTCAAAATTTAAGAGTGGGATTTGTTCCCACTCTCTTGCTCTTGTTGTTTTCTACATATATTATACCCACTTTTTACCAAAAATGCAAGTTTTTTTCAAATTTTATTTTCTTATTATAAATGGCAATAATAAATTTCCGGTTTATTATGCACATATTTCACTTAA
>CANAUI010000037.1 GCA_947364715.1 uncultured Clostridium sp. | reverse complement strand
TATGTGTCTTTTTATTTATCCAAAAACGGTAATTTAATTTTACCATTTATAATTTATTTTTTTATAGTAACAATTCTTCTCATTTTTTTATTTAATCTTATATATCCCTTTACTCTCTATTGCTTTGTGTATAGCCTCTTTTTCTTCCTCTGAAATTGTATAAGTTGACTTTCCATTTTCCACAGGTTTAGCATATATATTAGACATCTCCCTAGAATAAATACCATTTAAAACCACGCCATTATTCTTTTCATCTAACATAGCAAGAGCAAAACTCAAATCACTACCTGTATCTTTAAATGCATTATATCTAACAATTCCAATTTTTTGGATACAATTATCCATATTTGAATCTATTGTATCAATTAAATTTTTAATTTCCGCATTTTGTTTTTCTACTCTTTCTACTCTATACATATAAGTTTCTAAATCTTCTTCTATATTTTTACCATTTCCTAATTTTTTCAAAAAGTTTTTATATTTTTTATTAATAGAGTGAAGTTTTAATATCATAACCAAAAATGCTATAAATAAAATAGCTAATACAATAAAATTTATTATTAAAAATGTATCTGTTTTTAATAATTGCAACATTACATCCATTTAATCACCTTTTCTATTTTATTAAACTTAATATTCTTTCTAAATCATCATTAGAAGTATATTCTATAATAATTTTCCCCCTTCTTTTTCCTGCATCAAGTCTTACTTTAGAACCAAAAAAGCTTTGAAAATTATTTTCTATACTTTTATATAATATATGATTTCTATCTGATTCTTCTTTTGTTTCTTTAACTCTTGCTTTTTTCTCAACTTGTCTTACAGTAGCTCCTCTTTCTAGCATTTGTATTGCTGTTTTATATTGTTTTTCTGGGTCTGTAATAGCAAGCAATGCTTTACAATGTCCTTCTGTTAATTTTCCCTCTTTTGCCATTTCTAATACTCTAGGCTCTAAATTTAAAATCCTAACAATATTTGCAATTGTACTTCTTCCTTTTCCTAGTTTTTTAGCTACTTCTTCTTGTGATAATCCATAATTATCAATTAAAGTTCTAACACCTAAAGCTTTTTCATAAGGATTTAAATCTTCTCTCTGCATATTTTCAATTAATGAAATTTCTGAATTTATTTTTTCATTATCTTCTCTTATAATTGCTGGTATTTCTTTTAGTCCTGCTATTTTCGAAGCTCTCCATCTTCTTTCTCCTGCTACAATTCCATAATATCCGTCTTTTTTAGTTACTACAATTGGTTGTATTAATCCATATTCTTTTATAGATTCTGCTAATTCCTCTAATGCTTCTTTATCAAAATTCTTTCTTGGTTGCTCTCGATTAGGTTCTACCTCTGTTATTTTTAAATTTTTTAATATATCATTTTCTTGTATTTGTTCTTCTTCTGGTGCTGGGCCAAATAATGCATCTAATCCTTTTCCTAATCCTGACATTTTAGCCATTTACAATTCCTCCTTTTTTATTTAACTTTATTTATTTTTATACTGTTTTTTTATTTAAATCATGTGTTTTGCCTTTTTTTCTTCTTCATTCATTTTTAGGAATTCTTTTGCAAATTTTACATATGCTTTTGCTCCTTTTGATTTAGCATCATATTCTGTAATTGGCATTCCATAACTTGGTGCTTCACTTACCCTTACATTTCTAGGTATTACTGTTTTATATACTTTATCATTAAAATATTTTTTTACTTCTTTTACAACTTGATTTGATAAATTAGTTCTTATATCATACATTGTAAGTAAAGCTCCTTCTACCATAATTTCCTTATTCAAATGTTTTTTTACTAAATTTACAGTATTTAACAATTGTCCTAATCCTTCTAGCGCAAAATATTCACATTGTACAGGAATTAACACACTATCAGAAGCTGTAAATGCATTTAATGTAATTAATCCTAATGATGGAGGACAATCTATAAAAATGTAGTCAAAAATATCTTTTATATCTTCTAATTTTTCTTTTAATCTTTGTTCTCTTGACATCATAGATACTAATTCTACTTCTGCACCTGCTAAATTCATGTTTGAAGGACATAATAATAAATTTTTTATTGTTGTTTTTTGAAATGCATTTTTTATTTCTGTATCATTTACTAATATGTCATAAGTAGAAAATTCTACCTCTTTTTCAACACCTAATCCACTTGTCGCATTTCCTTGAGGGTCTGCATCTATTAATAATACTTTTTTTCCTTTTTTTGCCAATATTGTACTTAAATTAACGGTTGTAGTTGTTTTTCCAACTCCTCCCTTTTGATTAGCAATTGATATAATTTTTCCCAAAATCTTTCGCCTCCATTTTTAGTTAACATTTACTATTTAGTTTGTTTACTTTATATACTAATGATATATAAATATAAAAAAAAAGTCAATAAAAATTTATAATTTTTTTGACTTTTTTTATTTGGTTATTTTTTTATTAATAAAGTGGCTCTTTTGACGGTGTTCCAGCTTTTCTTGGATATTTATTAGGAGTCTGTTTTATTTTCCCTATTATTATTAAATTTCTTTTATTATCGCTTTTAGGAAGTGTAAATTCTTCTATCTTATCAATCTCTCCTCCTAATACTTTTATAGAATTTTTACTTTTTAATATTTCTTCATCAACTTCTGCTCCCTTCATACATATAGCCTTTCCTTTTATTGTAACCATTGGTAACATATATTCTGATAAAGTTGTTAAATTTGCCACAGCTCTTGATGTAGCTATATCATATTTTTCTCTATACTGTTTATTTTTTGCATATTCTTCAATTCTAGCATGTACTGCATTTATATTTTTTAATTCCAATTTACATATTATTTCATTTAAAAAATTAATTCTTTTATTTAGAGAATCTAATAAAGTGATTTTAACATCATCTCTCATTATTTTTATTGGTATTCCTGGAAAACCTGCCCCAGTTCCAATATCAATAATTGTTTTATTTGGTTTTATATATTTAATAATTGTTAAACAATCTATAAAATGTTTTAATATAATCTCTTTGGGCTCTATAATTGCTGTTAAATTGATTTTTCCATTCCATTCAATTAACAGATTCATATATTTAAAAAATTTTTGTAATTGTTCCTCTGTAAACACCAGGTTCAATTCTTTTCCATATTTTATCATCAAATCAGAAAATTCTTGAATATCCATTTTTTATTTCCTTCCTTTTATTTTAGTAAAATTTATATTCCTTTTATTGTATAGGATAAATCTAAAATAATAATATTTTAATTTTGTTTCTCTTTTTCTTCTTTTAATTGTTGTAAATAAATTAGTAGTACTGATACATCAGCTGGTGATACACCTGATATTCTAGATGCTTGTCCTATTGAATGTGGTTTAAATTTATTTAATTTTTGTCTTCCTTCTAAACTTATTCCTTTTATTTTTTCATAATCAATTTCTTTTGGTAATATTTTTTCCTCTAATTTTTTAAATTTTTCTACTTGTGCTTCTTGTAATTTAATATATCCTTCATATTTTATCTGAATTTCAACTTCTTCTTGCTCTTGCCTTGAAAGTTTTGGTCTCATTTCATCTATTTCAATTAAATTTTTATAATTTAATTCTGGTCTTTTTAATAATTCTGCCATTTTAGTTCCATTTGTTAGTTCTGATGTATTTTGCTCTACTAAAAATTTATTTACTTTTTCTGTTGGCTTTACTACTAAATGTTGTAATCTTTCTTTTTCTTTTTCTATATTTTCCTTCTTATTTAAAAATCTTTGATATCTCTCTTCTGATATTAATCCAACTTCATGCCCAATTGTAGTTAATCTTAAATCTGCATTATCTTGTCTTAAAAGTAGCCTATATTCTGCCCTAGATGTCATCATTCTATATGGCTCATTAGTTCCTTTTGTTACAATATCGTCAATTAAAACACCAATATATGCTTGTGTCCTATCTAATATTAATGGCTCTTTTTTCTTTATTTTTTGTACTGCATTAATTCCTGCTATAAGTCCTTGAGCTGCTGCTTCTTCATATCCTGAAGTTCCATTTATTTGCCCTGCCATAAACAAACCTTCTATTCCTTTATATTCTAAAGATAATTCCAAATTTGATGGGTCTATGCAATCATATTCTATTGCATATGCTGGTCTTGTAAATTCTGCATGTTCCAATCCAGGGATTGTTCTATAAAGAGCAATTTGTACATCTTCTGGAAGAGATGAACTCATCCCTTGTATATACATTTCTTCTGTATCTATTCCAACAGGCTCCACAAACGCCTGATGTCTTGGTTTATCACTAAATCTTACTACTTTGTCTTCTATCGAAGGACAATATCTAGGTCCTGTTCCTTCAATTTTCCCAGCATATAGTGGTGACCTATGTAAATTATTTTTTATAATTTCATGTGTTTTTTCATTTGTGTAGGTTAAGTAACAATCTACCTGTTCAAACTCTTTTGGCTCATTTTCAAAAGAGAAAGCTTCAATTCCCTGGTCTCCTTTTTGAATCTCCATTTTGCTAAAATCTATACTCCTTCTATTTATTCTAGCTGGAGTTCCAGTTTTAAATCTTACTAATGGAATTTCTAATCTTTTTAAAACTTCTGATAATTTATTAGATGCAGATACACCATCAGGTCCACTTTCTTTTGAAAATTCTCCAATAAAGATTTTTCCTTTCAAATAAGTTCCTGTCGCTAAAATAACTGTTTTCACATGATAAACAGCCCCTACATCTGTTTTAATTGCTTTTACCTTACCATTTTCAACAATTATATCTACTATTTCGCCTTGTTTTACTTCTAAATTTTCTTGTTTTTCTAGAGTATATTTCATTTCAGCTTGATATCTCTTTCTGTCAGCTTGTGCTCTTAAAGAATGAACAGCTGGTCCTTTTGAAGTATTTAACATCTTTATTTGTATCATAGTTTTATCTATGTTTTTTCCCATTTCTCCGCCTAGAGCATCAATTTCTCTTACTAAGTGACCTTTTGAACTTCCACCAATATGTGGATTACATGGCATATTAGCAATTGCCTCTAAACTTATTGAAAAAATTAGTGTTTTCATTCCTAACCTAGCTGATGCAAGTGCTGCTTCACATCCAGCATGTCCTGCTCCAACAACAGCTACATCATATTCTCCTGCATTATATTCCATCTTTTTTCTCCTTTTTTCATTCCTTGTGAAACAGAAAGTTTTGTTTTGTTATTTTTTTATTTTAATTTTAACTTTTTAGTAAAAGCATTTCTTATAAACAGGCATTTTATCAATCATTTGTTTCACGAACACTGTATACATAATGTCTATTTTTTATGTGTTAACTTCCTAAAGTTCGCTATTTCACTGTTATTGCTCATTTTTTGTTCGCCCCTTGTTTACATTTATTAGTAGGTAAATTTTTTAAACTTTCTTGTTCCTTTTTTACTTTTTTTATTTTTATTATTGTATATAAAAATGGTTATTATATTTTAGTTATATTTAATATTTTTTCTATACATAAATATTAATTCTATTTTATAATTAATAACCTATACAAATTTATATTTATTACATTATAGATGTATTTTTCTTATCTAGCTTTATTTGCTCTCAAAATCCATTTTGAGAGTATTTTTATGTTTTGCTATAAAATAATACTATTTTAAATTATTTTTCGTTTATTTTTAATCCTCATCTGTTAATGATAATCTTATTTTCCTAAACAGAACTTTGAAAAAATTTCATTTATAATATCTTCTGTTACAAATTCTCCTGTTATATTTCCTAAATTCTCCAAAATTTCTTTTATATAAACAGCAACAATATCGATTGGCATATTTCCTTGTACTATTTCTTTTGCATTTTTTATACTTTCAATTGCTTGATTTATTAAATTTTTATGTCTAATATTTGTAATAACTAATTCATTATCCATATTAATTTCATTTATTTCAAATAATTTTGTAATTTCTTCATATAAATTATCAATTCCTATATTATTTAATGCAGATATTTCTATAATGCTATTTGTTACTTCTTTAAAATCTTTATCATTTTTATGAAGTACTTGTTTTAAATCTATTTTATTTAATAAAATAATTACTTTTTTATTTTTTATAATTTCCAAAATCTCTTTATCTTCTTTTGATAATGTTTTAGAAGCATCAAAAATAGCAATAATTAAATCTGCATTTTTAGCAATCTCTTTTGATTTATTAATTCCTATCTTTTCTACTTCATCTTTTGCATTTCTAATTCCAGCAGTATCAATAAGTTTTAAAGGTATTCCATTAATATTTACATATTCTTCTATTGTATCTCTTGTTGTTCCTTCAAATTCAGTTACAATTGCTCTATCTTCTTTCAAAATTCTATTTAATAAAGAAGATTTTCCTGCATTTGGTCTACCTATAATAGCTGTTTTTATTCCCTCTTTTAAAATTTTTCCATTATCAAAACTTTTTTCTAATTTATTTAACTTGATTTCTACACTATTTAACATATTAACAATCTCTTGATTTGTTACTTCTTCAACATCATATTCTGGATAATCAATTGCTACTTCTATATTTACCATAACATCCAAAATCTCTTGTTTTATAGATGAAATCTCATTAGACAAACCACCTTTTAATTGTTTTACCCCTGCTTGTGCTTCTTTTTCGCTTTTAGCATTTATAACATCAATAACAGATTCTGCTTGTGTTAAATCAATTCTACCATTTAAAAAAGCTCTTTTAGTAAATTCACCTGGCTCTGCTAATTTTGCTCCATTTTCTAAGCATAATTCTAATATTTTTTTCATTATAATATTTCCACCATGTGAATTAATTTCACACATATTCTCTGTTGTATAGCTTAATGGTCCTTTAAAATATGAAACTAAAACTTCATCAATTATTTTTTTATTTTCCATTATATATCCATATTTTATAGTATATCCTTTTATATCTTCTATTTTTTCTTGTTTTTTTGGTTTAAATATTTTTTCCAATATTTCAAAGCAATTTTTTCCACTCATTCTAATAATACCTATTCCTCCAATTCCGTGGAGCCGTAGATATAGAAGCAATTGTACTCATAAAATTCACCTCTCTTTTTTATTCATTATGATTATATCACATTATGTTAATTTTTAAAATACTTATTATAAATTTGTTATTACTAATAATAGATATTTATTTTCAATTTGTGTTGAATAACTAAAAAATTTCATAGGGTTTCCTATACAAAAAAAATAAAGGTCTTAGGTAATTTATACAAATGTTGTATAAAATTTGACCTTTGACCTCAAATTTTTATTTTACTTTTTTAAAGATATAACTATCCTTCTATTAGGCTCTTCCCCTATACTTTCTGTTTTTATTTTATCATTTTGTTGTAATTTACTATGAATAATTTTTCTTTCATATGCTTGCATTGGTTCTAATTTAATAGGCTTTTTTGTTTTTATAACAGTCTTTGATACCTTTTCTGCAAGTTCTTCTAAAGTCTTTTCTCTTTTCGCTTTATATCCTTCAATATCTAAAATAACTCTAACTTTTTTATCAATTTTTTTTCCTGCAATAGCTGATAAAATATTTTGAAAAGAATATAATGTTTCTCCTCTATATCCAATTAAAAAACCTAAGTTTTCATTTGATATATCTATTTTTAAACCTGTTTTATCTTTATTTATTACATAATTTGTATTTTCAGGTAACTGTTTCTTTATTTCTTCCATAAAAACTTTTACATTTTCTGATGCTTTTTCTTGTTCCTCTTGTGATAATTCTATTATCTTTTTAGATTTCATTTCTCTTTTATCTAATTGTTTCTCTTCTTGTTTTTCTTTTACTGTCATTTCTACTTTTACTACTCTTGGTGCTAAAATACTAAAAAAACTTCTTTTTTCTTCATTTTCTAATACTTTTATTTCTACTCTATCTTTTGAAACTCTTAGTTGTTTTAATCCATTTTCAATTGCTTCATTTGTTGTTCTTCCTTCTGCAATAATTACTTTATCCATATTGTTATTCCTCCTCAGTCTTTATTACTTTATTTAAAACCAATCTTTCAATAATCATCAAAATATTATTTGTTAACCAATATAAAGCTAATCCTAATGGAGCAATAATAGCTACTGATAAAGACATTAATGGCATAAACCATGACATCATTTTATTTGTTTGCATTAATGCATCCATTTCATTTTTTTCTTCTTCTGGAACTAATTCTTTTCCGTTTGTCCCATCTATTGGAACACTTTCTTTTGATTCTTTTTGATTTTTCTGTTGCATTGATGTTGATAATTTTATTGATATAAAAGAAGATATTATATACAATACAGGGATAATATATACTGTAAAATCAGTTAAATTTTGTTGTAATACTTTACTTAAATCTAAACCTAAAAGATTCATTTGTAGATTTGCTCTATAAATATATTCATCACTTGGATTTTGTTCTTTTAAAAATTTATATTCTCTAATAATATCCATTTCTGGATAAGCAGAGCTTACGGATTTACCACTTTCCTGCAATTGTGTAATATAATTATTTATATTTTCATTTGGTATATTTTGCATATATGTTAATGGTGATCTTACCAAATAAAATACAGAGAATAACAGAACTATTTGTATAATTGCTGTTAGACATCCACTAAATGGACTCATTTTTTCATTTTTATATAATTCCATCATTTCTTGATTCATTTTTTCAGGATTATTTTTATACTTAAATTGAATTATCTTCATTTTCTCCTGAATTTTAGCTGTTTTTCTCATTGTTTTTTGTTGTTTTACTGAAAACGGAATAAATAAAATTTTTATAAAAATAGTAAAAATAATAATAGCTAATCCATAATTATTTATAAATCCATATATAAAAGCTAATAAATAGCCAAAAATATTTGCAAAAAATTGAAACATTTTGCTTCCTCCTAGTTTTACTTTAGTGAATCATATCCACCTTTTGAAAATGGATTACATTTTAAAATCCTTTTTACTGATAGAAAGCCACCTTTTATTGTACCATATTTTTCTATTGCTTGCTTTGAATATTCTGAACAAGTAGGATAATATTTGCATTTGATATTTTTTTGTTCTAACCAATATGAAATATGTTTTTGATAAAAATTTATTAAAAATATAAGTATTTTTTTCATATTATTTTTTATTCCTTTCTTGCCTTATTAGCAAGATTTATAATATTAATAAAATTTAAAATTTAATAATATTTTTATAAAAACAAATTAGAAATTTTAAATACTTTTTTTATATCTTTTTCTATCAAATCATACCTAGCTTGTTTTATTTCTTGGTTTTTTTTCCATATAAACACAATATCATATCCTGTTTTTAAGTGTTCTTCTATTTCCTTATAATTTTCTCTTATAATTCTTTTTACATAGTTTCTTTGTACTGCTTTTCCAGATTTAGAACTAATAGCAATTCCTAAAAAATTAGTATTTTTATTATTTTCTCTTATAAAAATCGCTATATATTTACCATAATAACAATTTTTTCGATTTAAAACTTTTTTGAATTCATAGTTTTTCTTTAACATTTTAGTTTTTTTCATCTTTTAGTCCTTTCACTAAAAAAGCAAAGATTATATAAAAAGATAATCTGTTTTATATTTAAAAGGCTCGCTTTAGCGGCCTTTTTAATAAATTATAATTTTGAATATATTAAATTTAAGCACTTAATTTTTTTCTACCTTTTGCTCTTCTTGCTTTTAATATATTTCGTCCAGCTCTTGTTTTCATTCTTTTCATAAATCCATGTTCTTTCTTTTCTTGTCTATTTTTTGGTTGGTATGTTCTTTTCATTTATTTGCACCTCCTATTGTTTTTTGTATATATAAATTCCATTATTGGAAAATATTTGCTAAATTTTAAATAAGCATATCGATTATATCCTAAAACTAATGCAATTGTCAATAGTATTTCTATTTTTTTATCATTTTACAGATTTATTGAAAATTTTGTCTTTTTTTGTAATATTTTTGTAAAAAAACTTTAGTTTTCCACAGTTTTTTATATTGTTTTCCACAATAAAAAAATTTTTTCCACAATTGTATTGACTTATTTTATATAATTTTGTTATGATATGGAAAGCATAAAAAATATTCATTTTTTGTTGAAAATACTTAAATTTTTGTTCGCAAAAAAAACATATTTCATTACAGAATTATTACAATATTATCAACATTTGTGGATAACTTTGTGGATAACTTTTAAAGAAAGGATGATGAGATGGCAATCGATAAAGAAGAATTAGTTTCTAAAATAAAAGAATTATTAAAACCAGAAGTAACAAAAATATCATATGACACATGGATATTGCCTTTAAATATAAGAAGTATTGATGGTGATAATATTGTTTTTACAACAATTTCAGAATTTCAAAAAGACTTTATAGAAAATAAATATAGAAGCTTAATATTTAATACTTTGAGATATATAACTAATAAAGATTGGACTTTTTCTGTTATTGACTTATCAAAAGAAGAATCAAATACTGAAATAGTTATAAAAGATACTTCAAATAAAAATTCTACTGAAGAAGTAGAAGTAAATAAATCAACATTAAATTCAAAATATACTTTTGAAACATTTGTTGTTGGTAACAGTAACCGTTTTGCTCATGCAGCTGCATTAGCTGTAGGAAATGAACCTGGAAAAGCATATAATCCACTTTTCTTATATGGTGGTGTTGGTTTAGGTAAAACACACTTAATGCATGCTATTGGAAATCGAATTTTACAAAATAATAAAAATACAAATGTATTATATGTTACTTCAGAAAAATTTACAAACCAACTAATTAATGCAATAAAAGACAACAAAAATGAAGTTTTTCGTAATAAATACAGAAGTATAGATGTTCTTTTAATTGATGACATTCAATTTATTGCAGGAAAAGAAAGAGTTCAAGAAGAATTTTTCCACACATTCAATTCTTTATATGAAGATGGAAAACAAATTATTATCTCTAGTGACAAACCACCAAGAGATATTCAATTTTTGGAAGACAGATTAAAATCCAGATTTGAATGGGGATTACTTGCTGATATTTCTTGTCCTGATTATGAAACACGTTTAGCAATATTACGAAAAAAGGCACAAGATGAAAATATTTTAATAGATGATTTTATATTATCTGATATAGCAAATAAAATTGATTCAAATATTAGGGAATTAGAAGGTGTTTTCAATAAAATTGTTGCAAGAGCATCTTTAATTCATAGTCCAATAACCATTGAACTTGCAGAAAATATTATTAATGAATTTAAATATGAAAGTGAAAAAGTAATTTCTTGTGATTTTATAAAAGAAACTGTTGCCAAATATTTTAGTATTAATAAAGATGATTTATCAGGAAATAAACGTTCAAATGATATTGCCTTTCCAAGGCAAATTGCTATGTATCTTTGTAGAGAAATAGCCAATATGTCTTTTCCTCAGATAGGAATAGACTTTGGTGGAAGAGACCATTCTACAGTTATGCATGCTTGTAAAAAAATAGAAAAAGAGTTAAAAGAAAAAAATAATACAAAGTTAATTGTGGATAGTGTGAAAAACATAATTATAAATGGAAAACAATAATAAAATTGCACATTGAAAATACATTTTTAAAATTTGTGTTTTGTAGAAATTTTGTTCTTAAAAATATAATCTTTCTATTCTTACGGAATAGCTAAAAAGAATATCCACAGCCTAATGTTAATAAGCTGTTAAAAATCTGTTTATAACTAAGTTTTACACATTTGTAACAATAAGGTGTGGATTATTTTTAAAGTTTTCCACTAAATTATAAACAGTAATTTTACTAGGGATTGTAGATATCAACATAGTTTTCCACAGTTTCCACAATGCCTAATACTATTACTACTAAAAATATTATATATATTTATAAGGAGGTATCGCTATGAAAATTGTTTGTTATAAAGACAAACTTATGAAAGCCTTAAATTCCGTAGTAAAAGGTGTTGCTTCTAAAACAACAATGCCTATACTAGAAGGAATTTTAATTCAAACAAATGATAATGAAATAAAATTAACAACATATGATTTAGAAATTGGTATAGAATATGTTATGGAATGTGATGTACTAGAACAAGGAAGTACAGTTGTAAATGCAATAATGTTTAGTGAAATTATTAGAAAATTACCTGATACAGAAATAAAAATTTCTGTAAATTCAAATAATTTACTAGAAATCGAATGTGAGGGGGCATTATACAAATTAGCTACAATGAATCCAGAAGAATTTCCAGAATTACCAAAAATTGAAGTAGAAAATTCTATTGAAATTGACCAAAATGTTTTAAAAAATATGATAAAAAGAACAATATTCGCAACAAGTAGTGAAGAAAGTAGACCAATTTTTACAGGATGTTTATTTGAAATAGAAAATAATAAATTAAGTTTAGTTGCTGTAGATGGTTTTAGATTAGCATTAAGAAAAGTATTTTTAACAAAACAAAGTAATGATTTTAAAGCAGTTATTCCAGGAAAAACATTAATAGAATTAAATAAAATAATTACAGATTCATTTGAAACAATAAAAATAGGAGTTTCTAAAAATCAAGCATTATTTGAAATGGATAATTGTAAGATTGTTACAAGAATTTTAGATGGTGAATTTTTAAATTATAAAAATGTTATTCCAAATAATTGGGAAACAAGGATAAAAGTAAATAAAAATAATATTCAAGATAGTTTTGAAAGAATTAGTTTAATTTCTTCATCTTCAGTAGAAAAAGAGAAGAAATATCCTGTAAAGGTACAGGTTGATATAGGAAAAGTAACTATTTTATGTACAAATCAAACTGGAGATGCAAAAGAGGAACTATATGTTTCAACAGAAGGAAAAAATTTGGAAGCTGGATTTAACCCCAAATATTTTTTAGATAGTTTAAAAGCAGTTGATGATGAAGAAGTATATATAGAATTTGGAAGCAATATATCTCCATGTTTAATAAAATCAGTTGAAAATAATGATTATGTATATATGATATTACCAATTAGATTAAAAGAAGATTAAAGGTGGAGAATATCTACCTTTAATATTTTTTAATATTATTATTTAAAAACAAAATAGTTATCCACTTTTTGTTAAAATAATGTGGATAAAATTCGAATTTTCAACACATAAACTTTAAATATAAATTTATAAAATAGAAAAATCAAATTCAAATAAAATAGAAAAAAATAGTAAAAAAAAGATAAAAATAGTAAAAAAAAGAAAATAAAGGAATTTTAAAAAAATAAATAATATTAATATTTTGAAAAATAAAAAAAATCAAAAAAAATAGAAAAAATTAGAAAAAAATAGATAAAAAAAGATAAATGAATATTTTAAAAATATAAAATTTATTAAAAAAATAAATTAATTTTTATTAATAAAAAATTAAAAAAATAAAATTAAATAATAAAAAAATAAATAAATAAAAATAAATAAAAAAATAATAAATAAAAATTAAATAATAAAAAATAATAAATAAAGATTAAATAATATAAAAATAAATAAAAAATAAATAATAATAAATAATATAAGAAAGTTAATTAAAGAAAAAATAATGAAAATAAATAAAAAAATTAGTATAAAGAGACAAATTTATTATTTAAAATAAAAAAATGAAGTCTGAAAATCAAAAATAAGGCGATTTTATTTTTTATTAATATATTTTTATGCATAATAAATAAATAAAAATGTATAAAAATAAAAATAAGAGAAAGCCTTAAAATCGAAAATAAGCCAATTTTATTTTTATATAATATATTATTATATAAAAAAATAGTAAAAAAATAACGAAAAAAATAATATAAAAAATAAAATAGTTATACACAAATGGAGAAGAATATGTGGATAAGTAAAGTAAGTTTAAGTAATTTTAGAAATTATGAAAATGAAATAATCGAATTAAATAAAAATTTAAATATATTTTTTGGAGAAAATGCACAAGGTAAAACAAATATTATAGAAAGTATTTTTTTATGTAGTATGGGAAAATCATTTAGAGCAAAGAAAGATATAGAAATGATTAAACTTGGAAAGGAAAATTCAATAATAGAAATTTTTTATGAAAAATCTGATAGATGTGGAAAAATAAAAATTGATTTATCTAATAAAAAAAATATATTTTTAAATGGAATTAAATTAAAAAAATTAAGTGAATTATTAGGAAATATAAATGTAGTTATTTTTACACCAGATGACATTAATATTTTAAAAGGAGGACCACAAAATAGAAGAAGATTTTTAGATATTATGATAAGTCAATTAAAACCCAATTATATGTATAATTTAAATTTATATTTAAAAACTATTGAACAGAGAAATAATTATTTAAGGCAAATTAGAGAAGAAAATAAAAGTGAAGAATTATTAGATATATGGGACGAAAAATTGATAGAATATGCAGAAAAAATAAGTCAATATAGGAAAGAGTTTATAAAAAAATTACAAGAAAATATAATTAAAATTCATAAAGAAATAACAGATAATAAAGAAGAATTAAAGATAGAATTTAATACAGATTGTGAAAATAAAGATAATTATAGGAAAATATTAAAAGAAAGAAGAAAATTAGATATAATTAAAGGATATACTACGAAAGGAATTCATAGAGATGATTTTTCAATATTTATAAATGGAAAAAATTTATCAATCTATGGCTCTCAAGGGCAACATAGAACATCAATTTTATCTTTAAGAATGGCAGAACTAGATATTATATATGATGAAATAGGAGAATATCCAATATTATTATTAGATGATTTTATGTCAGAATTAGATGAAAAGAGAAGAAATCATTTATTAGAAAAAATTAAAAATATACAAGTGATAATAACTTGTACAGATAAAATAAAACTTGAAAATAAAAATATTTTAATATATAATGTAAAAGATGGAAAAGTAAAAAAGGAAATCGAGAATTTTTAGGAGGATATACAAATGGAAAAATATAATCATGAGTATGGAGCAGAACAAATACAAGTATTAGAAGGTCTTGAAGCCGTAAGAAAAAGACCAGGAATGTATATAGGAAGTACATCTACTAGAGGACTTCATCATTTAGTATATGAGATTGTTGATAATGGTGTAGATGAAGCATTAGCAGGATATTGTAAAGAAATTAATGTTATTATAGAAGAAGGAAATGTTATTAGTGTAACAGATAATGGTAGAGGAATACCAGTAGAGATACATCCTAAAACAAATATATCAACAGCAGAAACAGTTTATACAGTTTTACATGCTGGAGGAAAATTTGGTGGAGATAGTGGATATAAAGTATCAGGAGGATTACATGGTGTTGGTGCATCAGTAGTAAATGCTTTATCTAATTGGGTTGAAGTAACCATAAAAAGAGATGGTGGACTTTATCAAATGTATTTTGAAAAAGGAAAAACTATTAAAAAGTTAGAAAGAATAGGGGATGCAGAAGGAACAGGTACTAAAGTTAGATTTTTAGCAGATGATACAATTTTTGAAAGTTTAGATTATGAATATGAAGTTTTAGAAAAAAGATTTAGAGAGATAGCCTTTTTAACAAAAGGATTAAAAATAACAATTGAGGACAAAAGAGGAGAAACACCTAAAAAAGCTGAATTTTGTTATGAGGGTGGTTTAGTATCTTTTGTAGAATTTTTAAATAAAAATAAAGAAAAGTTACATAAAACACCAATATATATAGAAAAAGATGGAGATATACCAGTAGAGATTTCTATACAATATACATCAAGTTATTCAGAAAATATATATACTTTTACAAATAACATTAATACAATTGAAGGTGGAACTCATTTAGAAGGATTTAAGAGAGCTTTAACAAAAGTTATGAATGAGTATGCAAGAGGGCATAACATATTAAAAGAAAAAGATAATAATTTACAAGGTGAAGATATTAGAGAAGGAATAACAGCAGTAGTATCTGTAAAAGTAAAAGAACCTCAATTTGAAGGACAAACAAAAACAAAACTAGGGAATAGTGAAGTTACAGGTGTTGTACAAAGTATGGTAAATGAAGCTTTATCTGCATTTTTAGAAGAAAATCCATCTGTAGCAAAATCAATATTAGATAAATGTATTAGTGCATCAAGAGCAAGAGAAGCAGCTAGAAAAGCTAGAGAATTAGTAAGAAAGAAAAGTAGCTTAGA
Source organism: uncultured Clostridium sp. (assembly GCA_947364715.1). Classification (GTDB taxonomy): domain Bacteria; phylum Bacillota; class Clostridia; order TANB77; family CAG-508; genus CAG-269. The sequence goes on along the minus strand of CANAUI010000037.1, from coordinate 1,303 downwards.
AACATCTACATTACCAGGGAAACTTGCTGATTGTAGTAGTAAAAATGCTGATGAATGTGAAGTATATATAGTTGAGGGAGATTCTGCTGGAGGTAGTGCAAAACAAGGAAGAGATAGAAAATTCCAAGCAATTTTACCTTTATGGGGAAAAATGTTAAATGTAGAGAAAGCTAGAGCTGATAAGATATATGGAAATGATAAATTAAATCCTGTAATTGTTGCAATTGGAGCAGGAATTGGAGCAGAATTTGATGTTACAAAAATTAGATATGGTAAAGTTATTATTATGGCAGATGCAGATGTTGATGGAGCACATATTAGAACATTATTATTAACATTCTTCTTTAGATATATGAGACCTTTAATTGAAAATGGAAATGTATATTTAGCACAACCACCATTATATAAATTATCTAAAAAGGGAATGGAAGATAAATATTGCTATACAGATGAAGACTTAGAAAAATCATATAAAGAACTAGAGGAAAAAGGAATTTCAAGAGATTCTTTATCATTACAAAGATATAAAGGTTTAGGAGAAATGAATCCAGAACAATTGTGGGATACAACTATGAATCCAGAAACAAGAACTCTTGTTAAAGTAACAATGGATGATGCGATAAAGGCAGATGAAATTTTTACATTATTAATGGGAGATGAAGTAGAACCAAGAAGAGATTTTATTCAACAAAATGCAAGATATGTAAAAAATCTAGATATTTAGTGAAAAATTTAAAGGCAGATAATATAAAATTATCTGCCTTTAATCGATAAAGCTAATAATAATCGCTGTTAAAACCAATATACATAATATTCAAATCTAGCATATATTACTATATACATAAACTTTAAACCACATATATTAATCCTTCACTCGACTATTAATACACTACTAACAACTAAATTCATCCAAAAAATGGACTAAAATTAATCATTAAAAAATATAAGAATAATCTTAACTAAAATATATTACATATTATTTTGCCATAATAAATAATATAATTATAAATATAGCATACAAACAAATAATATATTCATATCTCCGACATAGTATAATATATTAAAATACTATACTACATCTTTGCTCGAATTATAATAAATAAATAAATATCTATTAAAATTCTTCGTTTAACTATTATTAACTTTATATTTTTATTATACGCAAATTATAAATAAATATTCAAAAAAAAATAAAAAATATAAATAATTAAAAAAAATAAACAAAAATATAAATAATAAATAATATTAAAAAAATAATAAAAAAATATAAATAATAAATAATATTAAAAAAATAATAAAAAAA
>CANAUI010000036.1 GCA_947364715.1 uncultured Clostridium sp. | reverse complement strand
AAACTATAAGTTTTTTGACGCCCCCAGCATAGCTGGGGGATTACTCTGAAGTTATTAAAAACCATTTCTTCCTAGTTTCTTAGGACGAAATGGTTTTTTTCCGTGGTACCACCTAAATTCATTAGTATTTTTTATACTAATCTCATTATAGTTTTAACGGTCCAACCGTCTTTTCCTACTATTATTTCAAAAAAGAGCCTAAAAAGTGAAATTTTTATATATGATATTTAATGGTTTCCAGCCAATGACCATTTTCTCTTGTAAATATTTAAAATATATATACTTTGCTTTTTAATTGGTTTTGCTTTATTTTCTTACAAATCTTATTTTACCACAAAAAGCCTTTGAAAACAAGCCTTTTTTAGAAAATATTTGGCACATATTTACAGTTCACAGTATAATGGTTATATCTTAAATATACAAGAAAAAATTGATATATATTTTTTTCATAGTAGTAAGCTTTAAATTAGTATAGGACTAATTTGTTCTCCATCTAAAGCATATTCTATTGTTTTTATGATGTACTCTGCATCAAATACAATTGACCTTGGTTTTGTAATTGGATTATCTTGTCTAAATGGTACAAAGTAATAATTTTTTCTATTTAATAATTTCCCTATATTTTCAGCATTACCACTTAATCCATTATTTGTAGATGGTGCAATAACTAAAGGACGATTATTTCTTAAATGTGACTTAACTGCCATGGTTGCAGGTGTATCTATAATATCACAAGCTAATTTTGACATTGTATTTCCAGAACAAGGTGCAATAATCATAATATCTGTCATTTTTTTAGGTCCTATTGGCTCTGCATCTATAATTGTATTAATAATCTTATTCCCTGTCATTTCTTCTATTTTATTAATAAAATCTTTTGCTTTTCCAAATTTAGTATCTAATTCATAACTATTAAAAGACATGACTGGTATAATTTCTGCTCCTTTTTTTATCAATTCTTTCATTTTGGGTAATACTTTTCCAAATGTACAAAATGAGCCTGTTAAAACAAATCCTATCTTTTTTCCCTGTATCTCCAAATAAATTCCTCCTTTCATATATTCTTATATATAATATGACTTTATGTAAATTTTGTTTGATATTTTTTATATCTTATCTATATAACAGAACAAAAGGGGCATGATGGGCATGATTAAGATACTTTAATATAAAAACCATCACACAAAATTGGTGATGGTTTTTATATCATAGAAATTTTAATCATTTCTCTTTTATTCTTTTATAATTTCATCCATAATTTTTGCTAAATATTTCATACTAGTTAAACACTGTTCTAATGTATTTCCAGTAGCTCCTACTTCAATTATATTAGCATATTTGCCTGTATGTTGGTTATACCTAGATGTTGTTAGCATGATTGGTTTAAACAATCCCGGATATAATTCTTCTGCTTTTTCTTGTACTTTAATAGCAAATTTTAAATTTTGATTCCAATTAGGATGCCATAATCCTCCTTTATTTGTACCGATAACAAACATAATCTGTGCTGATTCTTCATCTCCAATTTTTACAACTGGAGCATAATCACTTCTACTTCCTATTGCATCTCTATGTAAATCTATAATAATATCTGAAGGATTTGTTTTTAATAAGCTTTCTACTGTTTTTAAAGAACTTGTATATGAGCCATTATATGATGGATAATCATGATAATTAGTATCATGGATAACATTATATCCATATTGTTGTAATTGTGTTGTAAGCTCTGTACCTACTCTTGTAACAGTAAAGTTTAAATCTGTTGTTCTGAAATTTCCAGTTGGATTATATGGGTATAACTCACTTGATGTATAACTTTCACAACTATGTGTATGAAATATCATAATATTTTTATTTTCAATGTTGATATTTGGCATTAACATTTCTTCAGTTAATTCATAATCTGTTTGATTTTTTATTTTTACATTTCCATATTGTAAATTATAATTTTCTGCTATTGGATTATTGGTAATTACTTCTGTATTCTTATTTGTTGTTGCTAATTCTATCTCTTGTGTATTTTCACCATTTTGTTTTGTTTCTTCTCTCTGTGTTTCTAATACATCATTCATATTTTGAATTTCGTCTATTGAACTAATTTGTGTTCCTAAAATTGATTTTAATATATCATTTTCACTTAATTTTTGTCTTTGATTTTCTTCACTATGATTAATAGATGCTACAACAGGAAGTGTAGCATCTAAACAGGATAATAAACTATGATTAGATAATTGATTGGTTACATTTTCTACTTTTTGTGTTACTTGTTTTGTGTTTTCCTTTTTTTTAGAAAAATAATTAGTTATACTAAATATTAATAAAATGAGTACAAATATACATATAATATATTTTACGATATCCTTTAATTTTAATACTGTTACATTAAACATATACTTTTTCTCCTTTGTCCAAATTCCTATATATATGTATATGCAAAAGTTTCAAAAATATTATTCATTTTATATAATTTATCTATCAAATATTATTCTTCGTTTATTAATACATTCTCCTCTCCAATAATTCCTCTAAAAATATCTAATATTTCTTCTGTTACATATATCTGTCCACAACTTTTATTTTCATCATTAACTTTAACAAAAACAGGGATGTTATTTTTATCTCCATTGAAATATTTAATTGCACCTCTTAATTTCGCTTTTTCTTTTTCATTAACATCTGTAATATTTAAAATTAAAACCTTATGTTTTTGTTCTCCAAAATCTTTAATATCATTAGCAATAATTTTTGTGCTATCATCTTCACGAATACTTAATCTTCCTTCGATTAATACAATATTTTCTTCTGTTAAACTTGCGCCTGCTTTCATATATGCATTTTCAAACACTATAATTTCTGCTTGACCATATAAGTCTTCAATTGTTACAAATGCCATGATTTTATTATTTTTTGTATATTTCTTTTTAATAGAAGTAATAATTCCTATATATTTGACATGGTCACCATCAGAAAATCTTGGTTTTTGTAAATTCATTTCTATATCATCATATTGCATTGATGAATTTTGTTCATCAATTTCCTTTATTTGTATAGTACTTATACTGACTTGTTTTTCAATTTGTTCTCTCAATTTTTCTAATGGATGTCCTGATATATATATACCTAACATTTCTTTTTCTATTGATAATAAATCTCTTTCTGACATTTCTTCATGTTCTTCAAATACATATTTCTTTTCATTTAATTCTTTTTTATCTTCATCTGAGCCTAAATCAAACATTGATACCTGTCCTGAAAAACCTTTTTTCTTTCCACTTTGAATAGTATCAACTATATTCTCAAAAGATGCTAACAAAGTACTTCTTGTTTGTTCAAAACTGTCAAATACTCCTGCTTTTATTAAACTTTCAATACATTTTTTGTTAACTGCATCATCTGCAATTCTTTCACAAAAATCTGTAAATCCTTTATAATCTCCATGTTCGTTTCTTTCCCTAACAATATTATTAACTGGAACTGTTCCTACATTTTTAATACTTCCTAAACCAAATCGTATTTTTCCATTTTCTACTGTAAATTTGGTATTACTTTTATTAATTTCTGGTTTTAAAATTTCAATTCCTAAATTTTTGCATTCGTCAATATATTGTGGTATTTTGTCTAAGTTTCCTAAAAAGCTATTTAAAGTTGCTGCCATAAACTCTGCTGGATAATATGCTTTTAAATATGCTGTCCTATATGCAACAACTGCATAACAAGCAGCATGAGATTTGTTAAATGCATATTTTGCAAATTCTGCCATTTCATCAAATATTTTATTGGCAGATTCACTGTCTATTCCATTTCTTACACAACCAGGAACAAGTATATTTCCATTTTCATCTATTTGTCCATTGATAAAAATTTCTCTTTCTTTTGCCATAATATCTAGTTTTTTCTTTCCCATGGCTCTTCTTACTAAGTCTGCTCTTCCTAAAGAATATCCTGCTAGATTACGTACAATTTGCATAACCTGTTCTTGATATACCATACAACCATATGTTACATTTAATATAGGCTCTAAGCTTTGATGGGTATATTCATTATGTCCTGGATGTTGCTTTCCTTTAATATATCTTGGAATTTGATCCATTGGTCCTGGTCTGTATAAAGAAACACCAGCAATTAAATCTTCTAAACAGTCTGGTTTTAGTTCCTTCATAAAATTTGTCATTCCTTGTGATTCAAATTGGAAAATACCACAAGATTTTCCTTCTTGCCATAATTTATATGCTCTAGGATCAGACATATCTTTATCAAATTCAATCTCAATACCTCTATCTTCTTTTACTAATTCAATAGTATCTTGAATGACTGTTAAAGTTCTTAATCCTAAAAAATCCATTTTTAATAATCCTAATTCTTCTAATGTTGTCATAATATATTGAGTAGAAATTTGTCCATCACGAACATATAGAGGGACATATGTATCTACTGGATCTTTTGTAATAACAATTCCACAAGCATGGGTAGAAGCCTGTCTTGGCATTCCTTCTAATCCCATAGCGATATCTAATAAATTTTTCACTTGTTGGTCATTTTCATATTTTTCTCGTAATTCTATATTTTGTTCTAATGCTTTTTGTATTGTTATATGTAATTCATTTGGTATCATTTTAGCTAACATATCTGCTTCTGCATAAGGAACATCTAATACTCTTGCTACATCTCTAATTACCATTCTTGCAGACATAGTCCCAAAAGTAATAATCTGTGAAACATGGTCATGTCCATATTTTTCAGATACATAATCAATTACCTCTTGTCTATGTGCATCACTAAAATCTACATCAAAGTCAGGCATACTAATTCTTTCTGGGTTTAAGAATCTTTCAAATAGTAATTCATATTTCATTGGGTCAATATCTGTAATTTCAATGGCATAAGCGATAATAGAGCCTGCACCTGACCCTCTCCCTGGCCCTACAGAAATATTGTGTGTTTTTGCATAATGAATAAAATCCCATACAATTAAGAAATAGTCAATATATCCCATATTTTTTATAACACTAATTTCATATTCTGCTCTATCTAAAATTTCTTGACTTGGATTTTCCCCATATCTATTTTTAATACCATCATCACAAAGTTTTTTAAAGTAATCGTAATGAGTTGGATATTCTGGTGGTACATCATAATTAGGTAATATGGTGTTTCCAAACTCAAATTCTACATTACATTTATCTGCAATTTTTACTGTATTTTCTATCGCATCTGGAAATGCACCAAAATATTCTGACATTTCTTCTGGAGATTTAACATATAACTCATCTGTATCAAATCTCATTCTATCAGAATCACTCATTCGTTTTCCTGTTTGAATACATAATAAAACTTCATGATTATATGCATCTTCTCTTTTTAAATAATGAGCATCATTTGTAGCAACTAATGGTATATCTAATTTTCTTGCTAGTTTTACTAGTTTTTGATTAGCTAATACTTGTTCTTTAATACCATTATTTTGAATTTCTATATAATAATCTTCTCCAAAAACTTTTTTATGCCATAAAGCAATTTCTTCTGCTTTTTCTTCTTGCCCATTTAATAAGGCTTGGTTAACAGATCCTGCTAAACATGCACTCAAACAAATTAAGCCTTCATGATATTTTTCTAATACTTCTAAGTCAATACGCGGTTTATAGTAATAACCATCAACAAATCCAATAGAAACTAATTTACTCAAGTTTTTATATCCTTGATTGTTTTTTGCTAATAAAATTAAATGATTGTAATTGTTATCAATATTTGGCTCTTTATCAAATCTACTTCTAGGTGCTACATACACTTCACAACCAATAATCGGTTTTATTCCTTCTTTTTTACATGCTTTATAAAAATCAATCGCACCATACATAACCCCATGGTCTGTCAATGCAATTGCTTTCATTCCTAATTCTTTGGCTCTTATTGGTAAGTCTTTTATTCTATTTGCTCCATCTAATAAACTAAATTCACTATGTATATGTAAATGAACAAAATTTGGCATATTACTTCCTCTTTCCATATATTACATTTTTTTGCATTATATCATATTTTTTTTAAATGTCCAATTGATATTATAGATATTTTTGGATGTTTATGCTTGGATATTCCCAATTAAACACATATCTTAAAAATATTACCATCTATCGTAAAGGTTTAAGAAATACTAGAAAACTCTTTTGGATATGATATAATAAATACAAGGAGGAAAACTAATGAAAGTTAAAATAACTACAAATATCTCTAATGAATTTAAAGAAACATTTATTACTATTAATGCACCAGAATTATCTGATGAAATACAAGATATAATTAAATATATTTCTAATATAAATACAACTCCACATCAGATTTTAGCAAGTAAAGATAATGAAATTTATTTTATAGATTTAGATAAAGTAATATGTTTTTTTAGTAATAATAAATATAATTATGTAAAAACTCAAGATGGGACTTATAAAATAAAATATAAATTATATGAGTTAGAAGATTTATTAAAACAAAAAGCTTTTATAAGAATTTCAAATTCTTGCATTATTAATATACAACAAGTAGCATATTTTGATACTAGTATTCTTGGCACAATTTTAGTAAAACTAAAAGACAATACACAAGAAACTGTTTCCAAAAGAAATGTTCCACACATTATGAAATTATTAAAGGAGAGGGGGAATTTAAGATGAAAACTTTTTTTAAAAAATCATTAAAAATTATATTAATCTTTATGTTTTCTGCAATTCTTCTATATTGTATACTTACTGGACTAGCATTTTATCATTGGTGTGATAGTATTGATATCAAATTATTCAATAGTACTGATTATCTTCCTGATAGTAATAAAATACAAATAATTGGAGATACTATTGAGCCTTATTTTGATTTATTAGAAGAGGAACTTGCAAAATCACCTTATCTAAATGATGGTGAAGAACATTCTATAACAGATGGACATATACATACTTTAGGTAATTTCTATAATCCTTTTAGCTTTGCTATATGGGTAAATCTCCAAACATCACTTCACAATATATTTACAAAATATCTTCCAATATCTATTTTATCAGGAATAGCAATTACTATTGCATATAGTGTGATTACAAGTAAAAAAATAAAAACTATTTTAAAAATTGTTATAGGCTATGTTGCCATTATATTAATTGTTCCTCAAATATTAATGTTTAGTATTACTCATAATTTTTACTTTGCTGGGAATATATCAGCCATATATTTTAACTCTAACTTAATTTACTTCTATATTGGCTACACAATCTTATTTATGTTAATGTATTTAACAAACTATGTTATCAGCAAAAAAATGGCAAAAGAATTAAACCAAACTATTCAACTAACAAAGAAAATAGATAAAGAAAACTATTTATAAGAAAGGAGTGCATTAACGAAATCAAAGATTTCGGTGCACATATGTTAAGACTGCTTCGCACTACTTCACGAACATTGGAAACCTAACCCATTGTTGTATACAGAAAAATCCCAAATATGGTCAAGATAAAAGTCGATTTTTATATACACTAAAAAACCCCCATACTATTTAAGTCTGGGGTTTTATTTTTTCTTTCCAACAACTGCAAATCTACCATCTTGTACATGATATGAGCAGGTTGATAAAGTAATTAATTGGTCTCCATAATTTGCTGTTGTATTAATAGGATATAGTGAAGCATTTTTTGCATTTTTAACAAATTTATCATACTCCTCTTTTGATTCATTATTAATGAAATAATAATAACGAAATACATTTTTCTCTGATTTATAATATACTCTTGATTTAAAAACAGAAATAATCTCATATTCTATATCTTCATCTACTGTTGTAAAACGAATCAATGGATGCTCTTTATAAAAGCTTTCTTTTTCATATTTTAACAATTCTTGAAACATCATTCCATTTCCTAAATTATGGCCATAAATTAATAAATTATTACTTGGTATTTTCCAATTATAATCTGCATTTAAGAAAATTGACCCATTTTTACTTTTTTCATTTTTATAATTATGTGTCATATAATAACTATTATCTTTACCTTGTAATACAGGATAACTAATGTTTGTATTTTTTATTTCTAACCAGCCTACCACATCTGCATTTTGTTCTTTTAATTGTTTTACTTGTAACATTCTCTCTATTTTTTGTTTTTGCTCTTCTAAATCTTCTTCAATCAGTCCTTTCTCAATTTCTTCTGTTTTATCATTTTCTTCGTTATCTTCTAAATTATTTTGTACAATTTCTTTTGTTACTTCTATTTCATCTATTTTTAGTGCACTTAACATATTACTTTGTTCTTTTGCTTCTCGCTTTGTTATAAAAAAATTTACGATATAGATAATGGATAAAATTATTAATACTGTCAAAAGTAAATATATAATGTATATTATTTTTCTTTTTGCTTTTGTTTTTTCTCCCATTGTCTAGCCTTTTATATTTTTCTTTTTCATATAAATGATAGTTGTTGATGAAAATATAATTACTAATATAGCTAATCCTAAATAATTTTCTATACCTGTTTTTGGTGTTTCATCTTTTTCTTTAGTTTCTACTTCAGTTGCTTCTTTTATAGAAATTTTTGCATAAATAGTTGTATCTGTATTTAATATTTCATTAAAATTAAATTCTGTTGTATAATCAGCACTTGTATAGAATCCATCAATTTGTTCATTATCTTCTAAGATAATATGTGATTTTACCAAATCAGCTGTAATTTTCATTCCTTCATTTGCTGTAAATTTAATTTCTTCTTCATTAATAATAACAGTTACAATTACCTTTTTTTGGTCTATATTTCCTGTTACTTTATCTGGTACAGTACTTTCAGAAATAATATTGTTATATTGGTCTGTTAATACAATACTATTTTCTGTTATAGCAACTTTATTTTTTGTTTCTGGTGTATTTGTAATTTTGAATTCTGTTAAACTATCATTTTCAGCTACTCTTACAACATTTTCTGTTGAATCTGTTTTCAAAACACCATTCATTGTTAATGTTGGATTATTTGTTGCTCCTGCCCCTTTTCCAATTTCAATTCCATTGTTAGCATTTGTTCCATTATATCCTAAATGTAAATTTATTACTTCAATATTACCACCATTAGCAAGAACACCACCATATTTAAATCCTGTTATAGAAACATTATTTAATATAACTGTTCCTCCATCATATGCTTGTACACCATATTTTGGACCATTTTGCAAATTAATATTTTTTAATGTTAATTTACCAGCAGAAAATTGAGCTGTAAACATAGTTTGGTTTCCTGATGTTGATGTCCAATCACTAGCTCCTGTTATTGTATATCCATTACCATCAATAATAAGTTGTTTTTGAATAACAATTGGTGCTGTTACTGTTATATTATTTTGTAATGTAATAGTTTCTCCTTCATTTGCATTAGATATAGCACTAATTAACGAACTTTCATCTGTAACACTTGTTACAGCTTTTGTAAAATTCGGTATAAATAAACTAATTGCAAAAATTGCTATAAAAAATATAATATATTTTATTGTTTTATTCATTTTTCACCTCCATTAAACATATTTTTTCCTATTTTATTTTAATTATTTATAAATTCTTAATTAAAATTTTCCAAATTAATTTTTTAATTTGTATTCTCAATATTTGTTCACTTGCAAAAATTTTGAAAGAATTTTTTATACAGAGCAATTTTCTGTGGAATGCTTTATATTATAGGAAGTTCGTAGAACTTTCTATAATATAAAAAAGACAAGAGTTTTTTATTCTTGTCTTTAAGTTTATATCATATTTATTAATAATTTTCAGCTTTGATTTCGAAAAATGCTTTTGGATGACTACATACTGGACAAATTTCTGGAGCTGATTTTCCAATAACAATATGACCACAATTTCTACATTTCCAGATTCTATCTCCATCACGGCTAAATACTAATCCACCTTCAACATTTTCAATTAATTTTTTGTATCTAGCTTCATGTTCTTTTTCAATTTTTCCAACTTCTTCAAATAAAAATGCGATATGGTTAAATCCTTCTTCTCTAGCTTCTTTAGCCATTCTATCATACATATCTGTCCATTCATAATTTTCTCCATCAGCTGCTGATTGTAAGTTTTCTAATGTAGATTTAATATCTCCACCTTGTAATAATTTAAACCACATTTTTGCATGTTCTTTTTCGTTTTGTGCTGTTTCTTCAAATATAGCTGCTATTTGCTCATATCCTTCTTTTTTAGCTTTAGCTGCAAAATATGTATATTTATTTCTAGCTTGTGATTCTCCTGCAAAAGCCTCCATTAAATTTTTCTCTGTTTTTGTTCCTGCTAAATTCATTTCCATTTTGATTCCTCCTCTTATTTTCTAATCTATTGAAAATAATATATCTTTTTTGTATGTTTGTCAAGAAAATTATTAAGATTTTATGTTACATTTAAAAAGTTACATTACTTCCAAATCTTGCCTTTAATTTGTCTTTAGAATCTTGTGATAAATTTATATTATTAGTTAGATTTATTTTTGTATTTGAATTTAATTCTAGTAATGGTGTTGCATCAATAATTGTATTACTTCTTAAATTTAATGAAGTTAGAGTTCTTGGTAACTTTAATTCTTTTAAGCTATTACTTGTTATATAACTAGAATCTATAGTTAATGTTTTTAATTTAGAAAATCTGCTAAAATCAATTGGTATATTATCTCTAAAGTTTTGACCTGATATTGATATACCTTCTAAATTTTTAATATTTTCTATTGCTCCAAAATTATTGATAGTGTTCCCACTTATAACTAGTTGTTTTAAGTTTATAAACTTATCTAAATTTGGCCAATTAATAGTTGTCCCTGTATTATAAATGTTAATTTTTGTTATTTTATTTATATCACAATCTACAATTGTTTCAAATACTTTACCATCTATATGTAATGCTATTTGATTAATTAAATTTTCCATATCTTTTAAATTAAAATCATTTCCACCTGTAGCATATATATATTTTATATCTTTCAAATTATTTACAGCTGTCATATTTGTTATTTTGTTGCCTCTAATATCTAATCCTTGCAAATTTGTCATACTAGCTAATATTTCCCTAGATTTTTCATCTTCAAATGTTAACTGATTTCCCATCAAATTTAAATTTTTTAAATTTGTCATTCCTTCTAAGCATTCTAATGTTGTTAATCCTTGGTATGATAATTCTAATGATGTATAATTATTAAATAATTTAAGTTGTTTTGTATCTAAAACAATCTGGCCTCCTTTATCTATTATTTTTCCTATTTGATTTATCTTTTCTTGTTCTTCTGCTGAAAAATTATCAACTTTCAAATTTGCATTATTTTTTAAATTTAAATATGTCAATTTTTGATTATTTGCTAATAGTGTTATATCTATTATATTATTAGAGGATAAATATAATTTTTTCAAATTTGTTAATTTTTCTATTCCATTTATAGATTCTATTCCACAACCATCTACATTTAAAGTTTCTAAGTTTGTATTTTGTATAATTTGATTTATAGTTTTAATATTGTTTTGTCCCATATCTAACCCTATTAAATTAGTTAACTTTTCTATACCTTCTACTTTTGTTATATTATTTTGCAATAAACTTAGATGTTTTATACTTTTTAACTCTCCTATACGTTTCATATTATTCAGTGAAGCTGTCCTAATAGTTACCTCACCTAATTTATTACATTTATTTAATCCATCTATCAAATTATTTATATTTACTGGACCATAATTATAAAAAGTACTTAAATTTTGCAAACTTCCTATACTAGTAAAATCCTGTATTTTACACGAAGAAAGACGTAAATTATTAAGTAATTTACAATTTTCTATTCCTTCCATGTTTTCTAAATTCAGACTAGTTAATGAAAGACTTATCAAATTAGGAAAGAACACTAAATCTTGTAAACTATTAATAGCTTTATCTGTTATTTCTAATTTTGTTTGATTTTTCATCCATTTAAATTTCATCTCATCTTCTGTTGCACCTGATATTTTTGATATATATTCACTAAATGCTTTACTTGAAAATCTTATTTCTGTTTCATCTTCTAATATTTTGTTATTTAAATTATCACCATACTCTTTTCCATTGCTTGCTATATATTTTACATTTAAATTATCATCTATTAAAAATACATCTTTTAGGCTCGCTATATTTCCTTTTCCTAGTCCTTGCATACCTTCAACTGCATTTTCTTTTAATGCATAATACATATAATAAATTCCATCTTCTTTTTGTTGCACTGTTCTTCTGACTCTTCCATCTGCTATTAATGTTTCAGGTGTTACTTTTTCTTCATCTATTGTTTTTTCTATCTGTTCTAATTGTAAATTCTCTTTTACTGCTGATACTGCTGTTGCTATTTTTGCATCACTTGCTCTTGTCAATATTCCATTATCTCCTGTCAATGTCGCAATTGTTACTCCTGCTAGAATAAGTAATACAATTATTGTTATTACCAAAGCAACTAATGTAATTCCTCTCATACCTCTCATTTGTATTCTCCTCCTCTTACTATAAATGAATAGATTATCTTTCAATATCTTCATTTTTATTAAATAAGACAATGTCATTACTGCTATATTATTGGCTTATTTTTGATTTTCAAGATTATTAGTTATATTACTCCGACTATTTATAGATTTCTCAATTTCAATTATTAGTTCACTTGCTCTTTGTTGAATAAGTTGGTTTAATGTTTTCAATCTATTATCTGGTAAATTATACATTGAATGTTTTTTTAATTCAAAAGCTAATACTTTTCTTAATTTTGCTATTTGATTTTTACCGCAAAATCTTTTTACTAATTTTTTATAATCAGTACCATAATAAGATAAATTTTCTTCGTTTGAATTATTAATAAAATCGTTTAATCTTTCTATATTTTTAAATTCATTAGGCATTGCCTTTGAAAACAATCCTGCACCATTGTCAAATATAGGAGCAAATTGCTCATATTCCCCTGTATAGTTATTTCTTAATATTCCAAAATTACCATAATGTCTATCTGGATTATATATAAGTGCATCAAACATTATCATGTCTGCAAATTGTTCTAACATATTATGATTTTCTAAAAACTTACTTACAGGATTTAAACCACCTGTATCTATAATATATCCAATTGGTACATATGAATAATCTTTTGAAGTGAATAATTTACAAGTAGAACATAACATATCTTTCCATCTTGTAAGGTCATATTGTATGGCATTTAATCCCATGACGTTTGCTATTTGGCTTGCATAATATTCACTATATGGCTCATATCCTACATTAGCATAATGTAAATGTTCAAGACTTCCTTTGTAAAGATACACTTCATTATCTATTCTTCGCCAAGCCTTTGGTAACATTCCACTTGTAGTATATTCTGGTGATGTAATTATACCCTTAATTTTAGAGGTATAACCTGTAAACGCAATTAGTGCAAGAGTTTCTGAAAATTCGTTATCATATAAATTATAATCTAAAAATTTCATATTTTCATCATTAACAATCCAATAGCAATCATTTAATGATAGCCCTTTGCAAATATCTATTATTCCTTTTACATCATTTCTATTCAATCCACTACTTTTTAATATTTCTTCTACAAACCATCTATTTTTAGGAATTACCCTTGTTTTTAAGTAGTTTTCTAATGCATTTTCAGTAACATTATTAATAAGCATAGTTGGAAAAATATTTTGATTATTCTCAACAATTGAAATATTGCTTATTTCTAATCCATAATCATTGTTCATTTCAAATGTTAATAATGTTTTATCAAATAATTTTAAATAATACATCTTTAGTTTCCTTTCTATAAGATTTACTTATGTACTATTCTATCACAAATAAATTAATAATAACAGTATTTTTCAATTAATTATTATAGGAAGTTCAGAGAGTTACAATTCATGGTAATAAATAGTGTTGCAAAAATTCCAGACGCATCTGGAATTTTTATATTATTCATTTTCTTCTTCAATTATATCAATATACAAGTTCAAATTTTCTTATTAATGAATACCTCAACTGAAAATTTTTGTTTTACTTTAATTTCCATTCTCCCTCTGTACTATAATCAGTATTAATATCAATTACATCTGACTTTAGGGAAACAACAGGACGAACTCCAACACTCACTTCAATACTCATAGCGGGAGAAGTTATGCTACCAGCATATGCTTCAACCATAATAAAAGAACTTACTCTTTCCTCATAGACATAACGCACATGATAATATCCTGCATCAGGTTCCGAACTAAAACACCTTGTCGATACCCAGTAATTAGCCCCATTAAACAACATGTTTTGAACATCAACACTTGCTATTTTAGATTTATCGTACATATAATCAGTATATTTTAAATTTTTTCCACCTGGCCCCGCATATCCTGATATTTCATTTATTGTTGGATAAAGTAGATTTGATGTTGGATTTGTTGTATTTCCATAACTAGAATTTATTATTGTTCCATCACTATATTTCATTTGTCCATCTGATTTATCTTCATAAACTCCTGCTTTCTTATTAATATCTTCTATAGTTATACTTCTTGCTCCTGTTCCTTCTATTCTTCCTGTAATTGGTGTGTCAAGTGGTCCTCCTACTGTATAGTTTCCGCCTTTTGTTATATCTGCTCCATATCCATATCCAAATATTTTACATACCTCATTTAACTCTTGCTCTGCATATAAGAAACCACTTGTACCTTTTAAATAAAAATTCGAACCTCCACTAGGTTTTATTACATCTTCTGATATTAATTCTACAGTTCCATTTTCTATATTTAATACTCTCCATTTTGTATCTGCTGTTGCTGTAAAGTTTTGTATGCTATTCCCATTTCCATGTTCTTTTCCTGTTCCTTTTGGTGATGAATAACTTAATTTACTTGTTTCAACTAGTGTACCACTTTTATCACTTACTGTTGGATTATAATCTACGTAATCTCCTATTTTTACATAGTCTGTTAGTTCTTTTTCTTTAAATACAATATTTCTACTTCCTATAGTTACTTCTCCTGTTTCTTCAATTGTTACTCTTTCTTTTGATGTAATTAATTTTTGACTTTCTAAATCATTTAGTAAATCCTCTAATGTTTTGGCTGTTTCGTCTTTTGTATTTTTATCTGCTTCTTGATTTGTTTTCCACAAATCTCTTGCCTCTTGAACACTAGCTCCTCTTGTTTCTTCTTTAGCACTTTCTGCCTTTGTCAATAATCCGTTATCTCCTGTTAACATTGCTATTGACACACCTGCTAAAATCAATAACACAATAATTGTTATCATATTCTGTTATGACTATTTTTTTATCTAGCCAACATTTATTAGTTCTTCTTCATCATTTAATTTTCTCATATTTAAAATATTGAATTTATAATATATTGTAATTTCCTTATCTTCTGACACTTCTATTCTATCTATTAAAGAAACCGTCATTGTTCTTGTTATTTCTTTTAGTTCTACAAAGTCTTTTACAAGTTTATTTATATCTACCGAAGAATCTTCATTTTCTATTTGTTTCTGCAAACATTTAATTCTTTCTGTAATATCTTTTCTCATTTCAGTTTGTTTTGAATAAAGTCTTGTAAAATCTTCATCTTCAAATAGTCCGTTATACTTATCTTCGTATAATTTATCTATTCTTTTATTCACATCTTTTAGTTTCTTTTCTAAAATAAGAATTTCATTTTTGACATTAAACCTATCTTTTAAGATTTTATCTTTGGAAGAATTGGCTACTTGCATATACTTGTTTTCATCTAAAAACTCTTCACATCTTATTTTTACTTGCTCAATTACATAGTTTGTTAATTTTTCTAAATTATTACTATGTGGAGTACATAAGTGTAAATGAGTATTACAAGCATAAGTATTGCACCTCACATAAAAAGTTGTTTTGTTAGGGTGTTTTTGTGGTACAATGCTTAACTTCTTTCCACATTCTTTACAAGTCAATAGTCCTTTTAGTAGCCAATCATAAGACTTTGTTCTTACTCCTGTCCTGCTTTTTATCATATCTTGTACTATATCAAATGTTTCTTTATCGATTATTGGTGTATGCTTACCTTCAACAATTGTTCTTTCTTCTTTTGGCATTATCATTACCTTTTTACTTTTATAATTGATTTTCTTTACATTTCCATTCGATACACAACCCAGATATGTTATATTTTGCAATATTCTTTTAACTGTGTTTCTATTCCAGCCTCGTTTTATTCCATCTTTTCTAACGTGTGCATTTCCTACTACTTCTGATGGAACTAAAACTTTCTCATCAGTTAGAATTTTTCCTATTTCTGTTGGTGTCATTCCGTTTCTAGCCATCATAAATATTCTTCTAACTATTGGTGCTGTATCTGGATCAATAACATAATGATTATTGTCTAATGGGTCTTTTTTATAGCCGATAAGTAGGATAAGTAGTCATTACTTTTCCTTCTTTTGCTCTTGTTTTTTTACCATTTCTTATTTTCTTTGAAGTATCTCGTAAAAACCATTCATTAAAAAATGCTTTAAATTGTGTCATTTCTTCTGATGTTTCAGAATTTCCTGTATCAATGTCATCAGTTACAGCTATAAATCTTACACCTTTTTCAATAAAGAACTCTTCTAAATAATAAGATATTTGACTTGATAATCTTCCAAACCTAGATAAGTCTTTTACAATTACCATATTTATTTTTTTATTTTCAATGTCCTGTATCATTCTATTAAAGTCTGGTCTGTCAAATGTTGCTCCAGAAACTCCGTCATCAGTATAGTGGTCATATACATAAATACTATGTTCCTTACAAAAGTTTTCATTAAAAATCTTTTGTGTGCTTATACTTCCACTTTCTAATTCATCTTCGTTTGTTTCTATTACTTCTCCATTACCGACTTCAATTTTTTCATTGGATAATCTTTCATATAATCCTGCTCTATATTTTTCAGGATTTGCTATTGTTATCATTTAAACCTCTCTTTCTAATAACAATAGGTTTCCTCCTATCCAATTTATAACTGAAATTATATACTTAATTATAAAATAATGCAACTCATTTTAAAAAGAAAACTAGCTCTAATATGCAAAACACACTAGAACTAGCTTTATAATTATTTATTAACTTTTTCTATTAAGAAATTTATAAACACTTCTATTAGTTTTTCATCCAAAGTTTTTGATTTCTCATCAAACACTTCTTTTAGCTTATATTCTTTTTTCATATAAATACCTATTCCTTTCTCGTGAATAGCTATTTATGGCTCATAAATTCAGTTATATATAAATTATCAACCTATTGCTATTCAACATAAATTTTCTAAATTCTTGATAAATAAAATCATTTTATATACCTCTTTCTAATTTTTGAGTAAAAAAATACACCTTGATAAATCAAAGCATACTAACTACACAAATATTTTTTTACTTTTAATCATATTGGATTTAGGTCAAGTTTTTAGACACATTTTTTTACGAATTTTTATATTTTT
>CANAUI010000035.1 GCA_947364715.1 uncultured Clostridium sp. | reverse complement strand
TTCCGACACACTTCATGCACCAACAAAGCTGTTATATGAAAAAATAGTAAATAATCAGTTTAAGTATGAAAATAATAGATTGCTAGAAATTAACTTTGAAAATGCGAGATGTACCTTTGATACAAACATGAACAGGTATGTTACCAAAAAGAAAAGTAGTGGAAAAGTAGATATGGTAGTAGCATTAATTAATAGTGTATATTTATTACAACAAGACTGTTTCTTAAACGAGACAGGCTTTTTTGTTCAATTTTAGGAGGTGATGAAAATTGAGAATATTAGACAGAATAAATATATTCAAAAAACGAGAGGAGTCCACAGTAGAAACAACGGAAACTACAGAAACAGTAGATGACACAACGAACTATATAACAGATGGATTACTTCGTGCATTAATAAAAAACACACCAATTACAAAAGAGCAGGCTTTGTCACTTCCGATTGTTTCCTCTGCAGTAGATAAAATCAGTAGTATTATAGCAATGTTACCAATTTATTTATATAAAGAAACAGTAACAGAAGATGGTAAAAAGGAAATAGAGCAAATAAATAATGATCATAGAGTGTTTTTATTAAATAATGAAACTGGTGATACATTAGATAGTTTTCAATTCAAAAAAGCACTCATTCAAGACTATTTACTAGACAAAGGTGGTTTTGCTTATATAAAGAAGAGGCATACAAAATATATAAGCCTACATTATGTGGATGCAATTCATGTAGGACACAGGAAAAATACTGATCCAATCAATAAAGATGGTCAGTATTTAATTATGGGTAAGCCATACGAATTACATGACTTTTTAGTGCTATTACGAAACACAAAAGATGGAATAACAGGTGTAGGATTAATTGAAGAGGTATCCAAAGCAATAGAAACAGCCTATCAGAACATTTTATTTGAATTAAACCTAGTGAGAAAAGGCGGTGTCAAAAAGGGATTTCTAACAGCTGAAAAGAAACTAGGTGAAACAGAAATGGAAACATTAAGAAGATCGTGGCGAAGATTATATTCTGATAACTCTGAAAATGTAATGGTGTTAAACAACGGCACAAAGTTTCAAGAGGCGAGTTCTACAGGAGTAGAGCTACAACTGAATGAACGTAAAAAGACACTAAATGATGAAATAAATGCAATATTCCACATACATGAGGATTACAGTTTATTTATAAAAGAGGCTATCTTGCCAATTATAAAAGCATTTGAAACAGCACTAAATAGAAACTTCTTGTTAGAAGATGAAAAGGAATCATTGTATTTTGCATTTGATACAAGAGAAATTACAAAAGGTGATATAAAAGCAAGATATGAGGCATACAAAGTGGCACACGATACAGGATTTATAACAAATAATGAAATTAGATACCTAGAAGATATGGATCAAATAGATGGACTTGATACCATTTCATTTAATCTAGCACAAGTAATTTATGATACAAAAACCAAACAATACTATGTACCAAATACAAGTTCTGTGTTTAGTACATTAGATGATGCAATAAAAAATACGAAGGGTGGTGAGAAAGCAAATGAAAATACAAATCAGGAATGAAACAGCAATTATTGAAGGCTATGTAAATGCAGTAGAGCGATTTTCAAAAGTGCTATATGACACTAGAGGTAAATTCATAGAAAAGATTATGCCTAGTGTGTTTCAAAGAGCATTAGAGAAGAATAAAGATGTACTAGCATTACTGAATCATGATTATGACAGAGTTATTGCTCGTACAAGTGATGGAACAGCAACTCTCTGTGAGGACAATATTGGGCTACATGCCAAAATTGAAGTAACAGACAAAGAATTAATCGAAAAAGCAAAAAAAGGCAAGCTACGAGGCTGGTCGTTTGGATTTAGGGCAGTAAAAGAGGACAGAAAAAACAATGAAGAGGGACTAGAAGAAAGAACAATCAGAGAATTAGAACTATTGGAAGTATCTGTGCTAGATGATAGAAAACAGCCTGCATATTATGGCACAAGTATAGAAATGAGAGACAACGAAACATTTGTTATTGAATACCGAGATGGTGTAGAAGAAAAAACAGAAGTAACAACAGAAGAAAAGCCACCAGACAAAGAAGAAAGGTCAGAATTATACAAATATCAAAATAGACTATATGAATTAAGAGTTAATTCGTTAAAACAAACAGCTGAATAAAAAGGCTGTTATTTTTTTATAAAAATTTAAGGAGGTAAAAGTTATGTATTTAAAAAAATTACAAGAAAGAAGAGCAAAGGCTCAAGAAGAAATGGAAGGATTACTAAACAAAGTAAAAACAGAAGAAAGAGAGTTTACAGACGAGGAAAAAACACAGTTTGAAGAGTTAGAAAAAACAATTCAATCTATACTTGATACCATTGAAAAATTAAAAAAAGGCAGAAATCTAACAGAAGAAAAAGAGTCTGAAACAGAAAAAGAAGATGGCGAAGATAAAGAGCAAAAAGAAGCGGAACAAAGAGCAATAAACGAAGAGCGAGCATTTGAAAATTACATCAGAGGAAGAGTAGAAGAAAGAGCAGATGTTAATTTAACAACAACTGATAATGGTGCAGTAATTCCATCAAGTATTGCAGACAGGATTATAGCAAAAGTAGTTGATATCTGTCCAATCTATCAATTAGCTGAAAGGTACAATGTAAATGGAACTTTAACAATTCCACTTTACGATGAAGAAACACAAAGTATAACTTGTGCTTATGCAACAGAATTTACAGACCTAGAAAGCACATCAGGTAAATTCACAAATATTAGTTTAACAGGATATTTAGCAGGAGCATTAACAAAAGTTTCTAAATCATTAATCAATAATTCTAAATTTGACATTGTAACATTCGTAGTAAACAAAATGGCAGAAAGCATTTCAAGATTTATTGAAAAAGAATTATTAATTGGAACTGATGGAAAAATTACAGGTTTAAGGGGTGTAACACAAAAGGTAGTAACAAACAGTCAAACAGTAATAACATCAGATAACCTAATAGACACACAAGATGAAGTTCCTGATATGCACCAAGCAAAAGCAATATGGATTATGAATAGAACTACAAGAAATAACATCAGAAAATTAAAAGATAGCGAAGGAAACTACTTATTAAACAGGGATTTAAGTTCTAAATGGGGTTATACCTTACTTGGAAAAGATGTGTACACATCAGATAATATGTCAAAGATTGGTGCAGGAAATACAGTAGCATATTATGGTGATATGTCAGGACTTGCTGTTAAACTAGGCGAAGATATAAACATCGAGGTATTAAGAGAGAAATTTGCAACACAACATGCTGTAGGAATTGTAGGATATGTAGAACTAGATAGCAAAGTACAAGACACACAAAAAATCTCTAAATTAGTAATGGCAGGAGCACCTGAAGAAACAGTAGAAGATGGAGAATAAGAGGTGTAGTGTATGACGGATGTAACAAAAGTTAGTGAAATAACAAAAGAAAGCATTGCTGAATATTTACACCTAGCAGATCCAACAGAACAGGAACTAAAAGAACTAAATATGTTTTTAGAAGTGAGTAAGAGTTATATAAAAAGTTACACAGGACAGAAAGATTTGGATATATACCAAGATTTTATTATTGCGGTATATATCCTATGCCAAGATATGTACGATAACAGAGCCTTATATATTGAAAAAGGTAGCATAAACAACACAGTTAGCACAATTTTAGACATGCATTCGGTAAATTTAATATGATCAATGCAGGTAAATATAACAGAAAAATAACCATAGTTTCTATTGGTAGTGAAGTAGACAAAGCAGGTTTCAAAAAGCCACCAGTAGAAACTGTTATACTTAATACTTGGGCATCTGTTAAAACAACAAAAGGTTATACTTTAATCAAAAATAACTCTGACTTTGAAAAAGCATATACAAATTTTACGATAAGGTTTCCAAAAGTAGAAATAACAAGAGAAATGTTTGTAAATTACAACCAAAAAACATATTCCATCGAATACTTAAACGATATTGATGAAAAAGGCATAGAATTAGAAATTCAAGCAAAGGTGGTAAAGAAATAATGGCAAAAATCACAGAAGAACTACCTATTGAAATAATAAGGCAGTTCGAAGAGTTAAATCTTGGAGCAACTGATATGATGAAAAAGATGACAGAGGCAGGAGCAAAAGTAGTGTATAACAATATAAAATCAAATATGGGAAAGGTATTACATCGTAGGACAGGTGATTTGGAAAAATCCCTTATTATAACAAGACCATATAAAAACAGCAACGAAGAAATAGCAACAAAAGTAGGTTTTTATGGCTATGATAGAAATGGAATACCAAATCCATTAAAAGCAATGGCGAGAGAATTTGGAACATCAAATGGCGAGGCAAAAAAGCCATTTTTACGACCTGCATTTAGAAAGAAGGCAGAAATAGAGCAAGCAATGGAAAAAGTCCAAGATGAATATCTACCAAAGGAGTAGCTTATGAATGAAGAAATAGAAAGCATATTTAAAAATTTTATAGTTGATGGTATTACGATTCCAATTGCATTTATAAAGTATTTTGGAAAAGCTGAAACATATCTCACATATCAAAGTATAGGAAATGATCCAACAGTAGCTAGTGATGATGTGACAAAATACAGCCTAGATTCCATTGATATAGATATTTATACAAAGGGTAACTACCTAAATATTATAAAAGAAATTAAAAATAAAATGTTAGAAAATGACTTCGTATGGGATGGTGATAGTCCTGATATGTATGAGCAAGACACAGGTTACTATCATAAAACGATATCATTTCTAAAGGAAAGGAAGGTATGAAATTATGGCACAAATAGGATTGAGACATTTCAAATATTCGCCAATTGAAAATGAGGCATACACAGGAGCAAAGAAATTTGCAGGAGCGATTGAAAGCAAAGCAAGTTTAAATATTGCAGAGGCGGAACTTTACTCTGATGATGAATTATCAGAAAAAGCACAAGAGTTCACAAAGGGAACATTAACACTAACTGTTGATGAAGATAGCGACACAGTATTTGCACCTCTTTTAGGTCATGAAAAAGATGAAGAAACAGGAGAGGTAATCAAAACAACGGATGATGTAGCACCTTTTGTAGGTTTTGGAAGGGTACTAGTAAAGCTAGTAAATAATATAAAAAGATACAAGGCAGAGTTCTTTCCAAAAGTACAGTTTAAGCCATTCGTAACAGATGGAAAAACAAAAGGTGATGGTATAGAATTTCAAACACCATCTGTTGAGGGAACAATTTTTTCAAAAGCTGAAGTAATAGATGGTAAAACAAAAATGATATGGGAAAGGCATAAAACTTTTGACACAGATGAGGATGCACAAGCCTATCTAGATGATCTAATGAAAGCACCTACAACACAAGTAAATGCACAAACACAAAATCTACCAGAAGAGGAGGAAAACTAAAAGTATGAAAGAAAAAATGACATATTTAACAATGGATGATGGAACAAAGTATCCATTAATATTCACATTAAATGTAATGGAAGATATACAAGACAAATATGGCTCTTTAGAAGAATGGATGGCACTTATAAAAGCAAAAGAGCCTAGTATAAAAGCATTAAAATTTGGTCTTGGTAGTATGTTAAACGAAGGTTTGGAAATAGAAAATGAAACTGCAGAAATAAAAAGAGAAATGCTAGACCAAAAGAAAGTAGGAAGAATTATAACACAATTAGGTATAACAGCTGTTGCAGGTAAGATTGGAGAAAATGTAGTAGCAAGTACAAAAACAGATGCACCAAAAAATGTATAGTCCACGAGAATGAAAAAGTAATAATTGATTTCTCGTGGATTTTATATATTGGGCATTGTTTACTAGGATTTAGTGAAAAAGCTGTAGGACACATGACGTTTGCAAAATTAATGAAATTGTATAGGCATTACAAGAATGAATATGATTTCAAATTAAAACGTGTATCTTATTCAGAGCTAGAGCAAAGAGTAATGGAAAGCGAAGAATGGATACCAGACTAAAAATAAATTTTGCTAAAAGTCTTTACAAAGTAAATAAAATTTTGTTAAAATATAGGAAAGACAAAAAATTTATGCAATAAGAAAAAAGAAGGAGATTCCTCGCCGTTAAGTAGGAACTTAAAAAAGTCAGCAAACCTTTGCTGTATAGTAAGGACTTAAAAAAGTGGGCAATCCCTCGCCATATAGTAGGGACTTAAAAAAGAATATTATAGCAAAATTTTGTGCAAAAAACTTTACAAAGTAAATAAAATCTGCTAAAATGAATATAATAAGAATGACATCAAGTTTTTACAATAAATGTTTTTCGCTAATCAACGTGCGAACAATAAAAAGGTTGATTTATAAATGTTTTTCGCTAACTGGTGTGCGAACCATAAAAAGACCAGTTAATAAATGTTAAAAAGACCTTGCTTTTATAAAAAAGGCAAGGTCATAATATTAGGAGTGGAAATATTGAATATACAAGCAGGTCACTTTTATTTTATAAAAGACGAATTTTTTGAAGAAATAAAAGATAAAGAATTAATGGTTAATAAAGAAAATGGACACATGCGACCATGTTACTATTGTTTCAAAGATAGCAAAAACGATGACTTGTACTGGTTTATTCCTGTTAGTAGTAAAGTAGAAAAATATAAAGCAATATATGATAAAAAACTAGCAAGATATAAAAGAGTAGATACGATAGTATTTGGATACATATATGGAAGAAAAAGTGCATTTTTAATTCAAAATATGTTTCCAGTAACAACAAAGTACATAAAAGAAGAATATATAAAACAAAATAAAGAAGTAACAGTAAATGATGACTTAAAAAGAGAATTAAATACAAAAGCAAATAGGGTACTAGAATTAGTAAAAGCAGGCAATAAGAATTTAGTATTTCCAGATATTATTAACATAGAAAAAATGTTATTAAAAAAATAAAGTTAAATTTCAAACAGGGTAACACCTGTTTTTTTGATGCTTAAATTAAAGGAGGCAGAATGTAAAATGGAAAAAGTAAAATGCCCAGTATGTGACAATACTCTCATATTTGTGGATCACATACTGGGAGAAATAAAATGTCAAAGATGTAAAAAAATTATAAAAATAGACAAAGAATCGAGTAAGGAACACTCGCACACAGAAGTGCAGTAGTTACCTAATACCTATCTTTGAATGAAGGTAGGTGCAATAAAATGGCAGACTCATTTGGTGGAAGTGTTAAATTAACAGGAGAAAGTGAATATAGAAAAGCACTACAACAAATAACTAGTGAATTAAGAGTAATGGCATCACAAATGCAAATAGTAACAGCAACTTATGGTAAAAATGATACTTCTGTGGAAGGATTAACTGCTAGAAATAAAGTTCTAAATGAACAAATAGAAAAGCAAAGAGAAAAAGTCGATACTCTAAAACAAGCATTAGAAAAATCAAAAACTGAATATGGAGAAAATAGCAATAAAACACTAGACTGGCAAACCAAACTAAACAAAGCAGAGGCTGAACTTATCAGCATGAACAACGAAGTAGAAGAAAATGAAAAAGCAATGAAGGAATCAGGCAAAGCTACAGAAGAAAATGCAGATAGTATGGAAGAGTTTAGTGACAGCACAGATGATGCAGGGAAAAGTGCTCTATCATTAGGTGACATCATAAAAGCAAATCTAATAAGTGAGGCAATAATTGGTGGAATAAAGGCTTTATCAAATGCAGTATTAGGAATGGGTAAATCATTCGTAGGTGCTTTATCAGATGGTGTTAAATATAATTCTATGATTGAAGATTATGCCATGAGTTTTCAAACAATGACTGGCTCAGCTGATAAAGCAAACGAAATGATGGATGAAATAAAGAAAACAGCAAAAGAGACACCATTTGAAATAGAAGGCATGGCAGATACTGTAAAGCAAATGATGGCTTATGGTATCGAGGCAGATAAGTCCATAGAAATAACCAAATTACTAGGTGATGTATCACAAGGTAATATGGAGAAAATGAACTCTCTAGGTTATGCAATGGGACAAATATCTAGTGCAGGAAAACTAAATGGGCAAGACCTACGACAATTGATAAATGCAGGATTTAATCCACTAGAAGAAATAAGCCAAAGAACTGGCGAAAGTATAGACAGCTTACAAGATAAAATGAGCAAAGGCGAAATTACATACCAAATGGTAGAAGATAGCTTAAAAGCGATTACTGGAGAAGGTGGTCGTTTTGAAAATGCCATGATAAATGCATCAAGAACTTTTAGTGGGCAAGTAGACATGATGGAAGAGGGGTGGACTAATTTCAAAGGCATCCTATCATCAGGAGTTACAGATATACTTGCAAAAACAGTAATGCCTGCAGTAAATAATGTGTTAGATAGTGGAACAACATTATTAGAAGCGGTACTAGGTGGGGATCAAGCACAAATAGATGAGGCAAAAACACAGCTTGTAGATAATATTACAACATTAGTACAAAATGTATCAGACCAACTTCCAAGTTTATTACAGACATTTGGAACAATTATAGAAAATGTACTTCCAGTATTAGAACAGGCACTACCACAGGTTTTACAAATTGCTCTGCAAATCGTACCAAATATAATAAATGGAATATTGACAGCATTACCTTCGCTTATACCTGTAGTTTTTAATATAGTAACATCTCTGGTGGATGTAATAATACAAAATCTACCAATGATACTACAAGCAGGGATTGATATTTTATTAGAATTAATAAAGGGAATTGCTGAAACATTACCAACACTTATTCCAACAATTGTAGATGCTGTTATTTTAATTGCAGAAACAATAATAGATAACATAGATTTAATCATAGATGCAGGAATAGATATCATATTTGGTCTAATAGATGGAATCATAAATGCTCTGCCAAGATTAATAGAAAAAATACCAGTTATCATTGATAAATTAGTAAATGCGATTACAAATAACCTACCAAAGATTATCCAAGCAGGAATTACACTTATTATTAAATTAGCTGAAGGACTAATAAAAGCAATACCTCAATTAGTAGCACAAATACCACAGATCATATCTTCTATTGTTAATGGTTTATTGAGTGGACTGGGACAACTTGCAGAAGTAGGTCTAAATTTAGTAAAAGGTTTATGGAATGGAATATCTAATGCTACAGGTTGGATATTGGATAAAATAAAAGGATTCGGTGAGTCTGTACTAAATGGAATAAAATCATTTTTTGGTATTCATTCGCCATCAACACTATTTAGAGATGAAATTGGTAAAAACCTAGCATATGGTGTAGGTATTGGATTTGAAGATGGAATGGATAAAGTAATAGAAGAAATGCAAGATGCCATACCAACGGAATTTGAAACAAATGCCAATATGAGCATAAACAACAAATCAATATTAGATGGTATGCAAAATAATGATTTATCATTTGTAAGAATCTTGGGAGACTTCCTTTCAAAATTTGAAAAGATATACACAGCACCTAATATTGTGATAAACACAAATGACCTAAATCAAGAAAAATTAGATTTAATATTTAGGGATATAGACAGGCGATTTGGTCTTTCATATAACTAATAGAAAGGAGCGGATAAATGACACGAAATTTTGCAATTGTAAATGAAAAAGGGCAAGAGTATTTATTAAATGATCTAAAAAATTATGCTTTCCTGACCGCTCCTAGCGGTCTTGGATATAGTTATAAAACAGACTACCAAAACATAGGTGATGTGTTTATAGAAGATATTAGAAAACGTAATCAGGGGAGTATGACAGCTGATTTGAATTTCAAAAATTATGATAACTATAATAGTTTTGTGAATTTTATAGAATCAGCTGAAACAATATCATTATTGTATCAAATACCATTTGAAGTAAAACCACTTAAGAAATACTACATAGATGTGAATATTCAAAGTTTAGGAAAAAGTGAAAAGCAAAAAAGTGGGATTATAACTGAAGGTATCATTTTGGAATATAAAAGCCTATGGTATGAAAAACAAGAGACTATATTCAAAATAGAGGCAAAAGAAAGGGAAATAAGGTGGAATTTTAGATGGGCAAGTAGATTTAGTTCATATGATATGAGAAATATCATATTTAACAACGAAGGTCATGTAGATGCACCATTCAAAGTAGAAATTGCAGGAACTGTTATAAATCCTAAAATAGCAATTTACAGAGATGGAAAGCTTGAGAATATTTTAGAGTTACCAATTACTATAAATCAAAATGAAAAGTTGCTATATTCAAGTTTAGAAAATGAAATTTACATCCTAAAACAAAATGCAGATGGATCAATAACAAATTTATTTGATTTAGATTATATAAGCCTTCAAAATGAAAATATATTCAAACTAAAATGTGGCATTAGTGAAATTAGACTGCAGGCAGAAAATGACATTGTAAATGCTAGAATAATTATTTATCCAAGATATAAGGCGGTGTAGGAATATGAATATTGCATACTTTCTTGATCAAAATAATTTTACAATAACAGATGTAGTAGAACTACAAGATGTAAATATGGTTATAGATGAGGAAACAAACAAGAACACAGATATAACAGTAGTTCAAAAATTAAATGCTATAAAAGGCGACATTGTGTGTATAAAAGAAAATAATGATATTACTTATCTAGGAGTTATAAGTAGTCCTATAAACGAAAATGGGAGCAAAAAATACACCTTAACAGCAAAGTATATAACAAATATATTTGATAGAGCAATCTTTTTAGAAAATGAACAATTAATTAAAAATGTAGGAATAGAAGATTTTATAAAATATACCATAGAACATCAATTCACAAATACACAAGACACATTACTAAATAAATCATACATTGTAGTAGAAGTTCTATCACACACACCAATACAAAAAAGTGTGCGAACAGAAAACGGAGTATATAACTTCCACACCTATATAACCAATGCAACACAGCTTTATGGCATAACCTATAACTTTATAATAGAAGGACACACACTAAAAATACAAATAAAAAAGGAAACAATAAAGCAAGCAATATTTGATACAACAATAAGTGATATAATAGACTATTTGGAGGTATTTGAAGAAAACTACACAGCAAGGGTAAATGTAAAAGCAGAAACTGGAGCAATATATACTTTATATTTGCTAAAAGATAAAACAACAACTACCAATATGAATAATCCAAATAGAGTGTTAGGGAAAGTAGAAAATAGATATGTAGAAAATGAGACTGATTTAACACAGACAGCATTAGACATTATGGCAGGAAATAGATATAATCATTTAATTCAATTCAAAATAAATGTATCCTCGAAGATATTTGATACATCTAAATTAAAAGTAGGGATGCCATTTAAAATAAAAAGTAAAGAAGGATCTATTTATGATACTTATTTAAGTTGTATATCAAGAACACTAAATTCAAATTTTATAGAATTAAAATTTGGTAATATAAGAGTAGGTTTCATAGATAAACTAAATCAGGAAAGGACGGTGTTTTAATTGATACTAGGACAAACTTATGATGAACAATTATTTAAAAGTGAGATGTTTAGATTATTTATAAACACATTTGCAGATAGTCAAAACGGAATTATAAATAATTATAAGCAAAGCTGTGATTTAAGTAATACACAAAGTACCATTACAATATCAGATGGTGCTTTTTTATTGCAGGGTGGATTAATACAAGTACAGGGAAATGAAACAGTAGAGGTAGATTTAGATAATAGTAGTTGCATTTTAGCATTTGAAATAGATCTAACAAAGGAAAATACAGAAACAGACTTCAATCAAGGGAAATTTAAGATAATAAAAGGAACAAATGCAAATTATCCAACACTACAACAAGATGACATCGTAAATAATTCTACAGGAATATATCAGATGGAATTTGCAAGATTTGTAGCAGGTGCAGGTGGAATTTCAAATTTTGTAGATAAAAGAGTATTCATTGACTTTCCTACAATGTTTGAAAACATAAATACACAAGTAACAAATTTAATAGAAGAACTACAAAAGAAAATACAGCAAGCTGAAAATCTACCAATAGATGAAGATGTATATAGTTCAGATGATGGTGAAAGCAATACATTTACACTTAAGTTTAGACGACAGGGTAGTATTGTTTCTCTTCATGCTATATGCATGTTGCAATCAGGAGCATTTGGACAAAGAATAAAGCAACAATTGGGATTTCCAAATAATCTACTACCTGAAAAATATAAACCTAGAGAAAATGTAAATGCAAGAGAAAGCTATATTGCTAGTTCAGGAAGTACAATTGCAAATTTAGCATATGTAAATTTAAATTTTAATGAGAATGTATTTTATATTAGTTACTGTAACAAAGACCAGTTTCGGACAACTGTTAGAAGTGAATCTAATGTATTTTGGTAAGGAGGTTTAAAATAATATGAAAAATTTAATTAATTTTATTACAGGTACGTTATTCACAGGGATAACGTATTTTTTAGGAGGTTGGGATATGGCATTAGAAATATTACTATGGATGATTGTACTTGACTATTTAACAGGTGTGTTCAAAGCCATATTTAATAAGAAATTGAATAGTGAAGTAGGAATCAAAGGTGTTATTAAAAAAGTAGGCTATCTAATTATAGTTGCAGTAGCGGTTATGTTAGACAGAATAATTGGCGATACTGGAGCAATCAGGAATATCGTCATTTTCTTTTTTGTAGCAAATGAAGGCATAAGTCTTGTAGAAAATTGGGTGGCGATGGGATTACCAATGCCACAGGTAATCATTGATACATTGGAACAAATAAAACAAAAGGGGGATAAGTAGTATGGAACTTAAAGGAATAGATGTAAGCACACATCAGGGAATTATCAATTGGGAAAAGGTAAAAGCAGATGGTGTTCAATTTGCAATATTAAGAGCAAGTTATGGAACAAAATCAGTAGACAAGCAATTTAAAAGAAATGCAGATGAATGTACAAGATTAAACATACCATTTGGAGCATATTTATATAGTTATGCTAGAAATGTAGAAGAGGCAAAATTGGAAATTCAAAACTTCATAAATACAATTAAACCATATAAATTAAGTTATCCTGCAATAGTAGATATGGAGGATGCTGATTCATATAAAAGCAAAAATGGTGTGTCTTATGCTACTTGTATTGATATATGTGAAGTAGAATGTCTAGCATTAGAAGAGGCAGGATATTATGCCATGATATATGCTAACCTAGACTGGTTTAAAAACAAAATAAATAGTACAAGACTAGATAGGTTTGATAAATGGGTAGCACAATGGAATAATAGCTGTAGTTACACAAAACCATATGGGTTATGGCAATATACATCAAGTGGAAAAGTTGCAGGAATAAATGGAAATGTAGATATGAATAAATCATATAAAGACTATCCAAGTATTATTAGTGGTTTAAAGTTAAATAATATTAATCCTGAAGTAATCGTAAAAACTGTAGATGAAATAGTAGCTGAAGTTATAAATGGCGATTGGGATAATGGCGAAGAACGTAAAAAAAGACTTACAGAAGCGGGATATGATTACAATGTGATCCAAGCAAAAGTAAATGAAAAATTAGGAGTTAAAACAACACCTAAAGAAATTATTTATATCGTACAAAAAGGCGATACATTGTCTAGTATAGCAAGTAAATATAAAACTACATGGAATAAGATATATGAGAAGAATAGACAAACAATAGGTAGCAATCCAAATTTAATTTATGCAGGTCAAAAATTAAAAATATAAGTAGAGTACAAGAAGAACTGAACTTTCAAATTCAGTTCTTCTTTTTAAAATTATCATAATAAATTTTAGTTAAGAGTTTTCTATGAATAACACGAAATGGCGAATATTCAAAAACAGGAAGATCTATATCTTCAGGAAATCTGATTTTTATAAATTTATTTTCAATTCTAAATATTGAGTCATCAGCATTTTCTAATAAGTCATCAAATATAGTTTTATCAAATTCATCCCATACAAAAAGTTTTGTTTGTTTATCATACAAGTAATATCCCCATATTTTTCTTTTATTTTCATCATTATAGGAAATACATATTGCTCCAGTTTTTAACAAATCAATAGCACGTTTTCTATATGCTATATACTTTGGATAAAATAATAGTGATTCCATTTTGCATTAACACCTCCAATAAAATCAATCTTTACTTGGTGTGTGATGTTAGCATACTAATTTTAGTATAGCAAGTCATAAATGCTTATATTTCAATAGTTTGATAATATTTCAAAATAACTTGACAATGATTTTTTACAGAGTTAACATCACACACAAACAAAATGGAAGGAGGGAATAAAATGTCTATTTTAGATAAGATTAGAGGTGACTTTGAATTGAAAAGTGTTATTGAAGAAATGTATTATTGCAGAGTTGATGAATTAACTATGCAGAAATCCACAGAAAAAGAAATAAGCCTAAAAGAACTAGAAAAGCTACCAAAGGATATAGCAAAAGACATTTTAGAAAATAATGCAAAAGCACAAGAAGAAACACTAGATGTAGATGATGAAACAGAAAATCTTAATAAAAGATTTTATACTACTGGTTTCAAAGATGGGGTAAATATGATTTTAGAAAGTTTAAATTAAAATTTATACCAAAGGGTGTGAAGTAGATGGAAAAATGTCTTTTACAACGTATATTAACTATGGAAGATAAAAATTTTATACAAGCATTGTATGAGTACAAACAAAACGAAGGAACTGTTATTACTGAAGAATTTAAAAAAGAATTAAAAGAGGCTAGAAAACAAATAAATCAGGAATACAGTAAAATTGAAAAATTATTAGATCAATATATTCATAATAAAAGCCAATATAAAAAACAAAAAATTCTTACTGCTTTTGAAACATATATAGAGGCTGTTAATAATGAATGTGGATGCTATAATGAACAATATTATAAGGAGCGGTTTAAAAGATGGTATTAAATTAATAATACAATGTTTTAAATAAAAAAGTGAATAGGGATAATTAAAAATCCATCCTATTAGACAATGTTTAATAAGGATGGTTTATTTTTGTGTTAAAAAGTATTCCAAAAAATAAATCTTTATGGTAAAATACAAATATTAAGAAATGAATTATAATTTGAGCTTTAAGTGAAGGGAATGATTATAAAAATGAAAAATTATTTATATACAATAAATGAAGAAGTAAGAGAATATTTTAAAATATTATCACCAGAATTTCCAACTTGGTTATTAGAATATATAGATACTCCAGAAATGCAAAGAATAAATGGTACAAGTATGAGTTGTGGAACAGACTATTCCAAAGTATTTAATATTAGATATTGGTACTCTAATTTAGATCATAGTGTAGGAGTAGCTCTAATAGTATGGCATTTTACACATGATAAAA
Source organism: uncultured Clostridium sp. (assembly GCA_947364715.1). Taxonomy (GTDB): domain Bacteria; phylum Bacillota; class Clostridia; order TANB77; family CAG-508; genus CAG-269. The sequence continues at coordinate 2,635 of CANAUI010000035.1, read as the reverse complement.
AACAAACTTTAGCAGGACTATTCCATGATATAGCAACTCCAACTTTTAAACATTGTATAGATTTTATGAATGGAGACTCAGAACATCAAGAATCTACAGAAGAAAGAACAGAACAAATAATAAGAGATTCAAAAGAAATAATGGAATTATTACATAGAGATGGAATAAAAATAGAGGAAGTATCAGATTATCATATTTATCCAATTGCAGATAATGATACACCACAATTGAGTGCAGACAGATTTGAATATACTTTTTCTAGCGGATTAGTTTTTCATAGAGTATGGGAACTAGAAACGATAAAAGAAATATATGATAATGTAAGTGTATTAAAAAATGAAAATGGTGACTACAAATTAGGATTTAACGATTGGAAAATCTGTGAAAAATACATACACATTATTTCAAAATTATGGCCAGAATGGATAAGTGATAAAGACAGAACGGTTATGCAATTTTTAGCGGATATAGTTAAATCTATGAATGCTAAAGGATATTTAACAATTGATGATTTATATAATTTATCAGAGAAAGAAGTAATTGAAAAAATATTGAATTGTGAAGATAATTATATAAAAGAAAATTTTATTAAATTTCAAAATGCAACATCTGTTTATGGAAGTGATACACCAATAGAAGATAAATATTGTATAAGTGTTAAAGGAAAAAGGAGATATATTATTCCTTTGACTAAATATAATAACAGTGTATGTAGAATAAATGAAATTTCAAAGTCAGCAAAAAATGATATAGATGAATATTTTAATATTAAACATTTTAAATATACAGGTTTTGATTTTAATTTCAAAGCATATGAAAAAGCATAATAAAGAATGGAAGTGAGTAATTATGAAAGTATTAATAGCAACAAAAAATCAAGGAAAAATAGAAGGAGCAAAGAGAGCACTATTAAATTATTTTGATAATATAGAAATTCAGGGTATACCAGTAGAATCAAATGTGAGTGAGCAACCTGTAAATGATGAAATATATACTGGAGCAAAGAATAGAGTAAAAAATTTAAAAGTATATGCACAAGAAAATAATATAGAAGCGGATTTATATTTATCAATAGAAAGTGGAATTAATAATTCATTAGGCAGATGGCTAATTACTAATATTGCAGTAATTGAAGATAGTAAAAACTTTGAAAGCTATGGCACTAGTCCATCATTCCCTGTACCAGAAAGACTAGTTCAAGATGTCATAAATACAGATTTAAGTCAAGTAATGAATAAAATATTTGAAGAAGATGAAGAAAGACATAATAAAGGTGGAGGAATACAATTATTAACACATGATAAAATATCACGAATAGATTTAACAGAAATGGCATTTATTATGGCTTTAACAGAATATATTAATGATAACTGGAGGTAAAGCTAATATGAAAGATAATTATTTTATAATACATGGATCATTTAGTAGTCCATATAGTAATTGGTTTAACTTTCTACATGATTTTATAGCAGATGATGGAAAAGAGGTATATGTACCAGACTTTCCAATAGGTGTAGGATATCAAAATTATGATAACTGGTCTAAACTATTAAAATACTATTTAGATTTAGGATTAATAAATGAAACAACAACAATTATTGGTCATAGTATAGCACCAGTATTTATAAGTAAGTTTTTAATTGAAAACAAAATAAAAGTTAAGAAACTTATATTTGTATGTGGATTCAATAATTATTTTGGAATAAACGATGAGTATGATACAGTAAACGGATCAATGTATGTAGATAATATAGAAGATGTGAAAAACTATGCAAATGAGATTATTTGCTTTTATTCAGATAATGATCCATATGTAAAATATGAAGTAGAAAAAGAATTTGTAAATAAAGTAGCAACAGATTCAATATTAATGAAAGGTGCAGGACATATAAATAGTGAAACAAGATATGACACCTTTGAAGAAATCGTACCTTATTTATAATACAAATTCAAGTTTTAATTGGCGAGAAAAAATATAAAACTTGATGTTGTAAAATTAATCATTTTCTGTTATGATATTACCATACAGTTTTTTATATATCAAGTTATAAATGAAATGCAAATTGAAAAAATTATAAGTGTTTTCAACATACTTTCAAAGGTTTTCAAATACCCTTCACACGACCGTACAACGACCGTACATAGAAAAAATGAAAGTCTGAAAGTGTTGACAACAGCAAAGATACAGAAGTTTTTGAGAAAAACGAAAAAGGCAAGAGGAGCCATAAAGAAGTTTCGTCGAACTTTTTGAAAAGCTTGATATAGCTAAATTTCAAGACTATCAAAAAGTTTGACAAACACAAAAACTTAAACCGTTTCAAAAGAAACGGTCTTTTTTTGACCAAAAATATTGAAAAAAGGAGGTTTTTGTGGTATTATGTTACAAATAACAAAAAAAGAAATCAATATGAGTAAAGAATTACTCTCTAAAATCGAATGGGCGTGCCGTTTAAAATTTAAAGGAAAGGAACAGCCACAAATAATAAATGGTTGTCTAAGAATTATTGAGCATACCAATTTAGCGTATGTAGAGCCCCATAGAGTAATTATTAAAGATAGCTTGTACCTATTCTTTAATGAATGTATTTGTCAAGTGAAAAATGGTCCACTTTCTAATTGAAAAATGGTCCATTTT
>CANAUI010000034.1 GCA_947364715.1 uncultured Clostridium sp. | reverse complement strand
TGAAAAAATATAAAAATTCGTAAAAAAATGTGTCTAAAAACTTGACCTAAATCCAGGTTTCCATTCTTTTGGAGATAACCATGTATCACGTTTTCTTACATTTTCTATTAAATCAATTGGAGTTAAAAATTTCTTTTTTACTTTAAAAGTATCTGGTATTTTTTCATTAATTCCATTAATGATAGTAGTTTTTCCTGAAAAATCCATTCCACTAAACAATTTAATTTTAGACATTTTTTCAATCCTTTACTTTCTTACTTTTCTATAAATTCTAATATTTTATTTATTCCTTGTTCTACCGATAAATCTGAAGATGTATCAATTATTATATTTTCTTTTGATTCATTCGCTTTTCTTACAAGTTCATTATAAACAATCTTTAAAAATTCTGGATTATCTCTATAAAAATCATGTACTGGTGATTCTTTACTTTGTGCCATTCTTTCCTTTACAGCTTCAAAGGTTGGAATGCAAAATACACTTAATGATGGCTTAACTAATATATCATTTTCTACAAATGCTTTTGGAATATCATAAATGTTATAATCAGATTTAATATAATCACCATATGCTTTTATATATGTTGTTATTGCATCAAAATATCTATCTTGTAATACAATTGTATTATTCTTTGCTAAATAAGGTCTAATAATATTTTTAGTATTTATTATTAAATCCGTAAAAAAATATGAAACAGTAATTGGCATATCTTTTTTGCCTAAATTCTCTTTAAACTTTTTGCCTAAATCAGTATATGTCATTGCACCATGATTGTATACAACCTCGTATCCTAATTCATTTATTTTTTCGCTTAATAGCTTGCATGTCGTCGTCTTTCCACTACAACATATTCCTTCAAATACTATAAAATTATTCATTTTTACTCCTATCTGTTATTTAAAACAGTATATCCTCTAAAATATTTGCTATCTTTTGTAAGTTCTATTGGAAGCCCAGCATTTGAAATCAAGTTATTAACTTCTATCAAATGTCTATCATAATCATAATCTACATCTGTTGTATTTGGATTTTTCCAATCTTCTATTTCAAGCATTTCTTCGTAAACCGAATTTGATTCATCTTTTATAAAATATTTAACTTTATCATAAGAAACATATAAACGATCTCCGTCTTCTTTCTACTATACTTACTTCCCTTTTCATATTCGCAAATAATTTTATGCTTAATTCACCCTTTACATCTATATTTAACTCTTTAATAAATTCATTTACATCTTTATATTGACCTCTTAACTTTGTTCCAAGCTCAAGTTTAGACACATAAGGCTTTTCTGGATTACATTTGTTTGTCTTATATAAAAATCCTTTAAATTGTTCAGTAACCATATTGCTACCTCTCATAACATCTCCTCTATTTAATATAGTAAAATCATTATCATCATAGTAAGTTTCGTGTTTTTCTTTTTCAAAACTTTCAACTAATTTATATTCATTTTCGTAAAGAAATTCAAGAAATTGTTTTGAAGTATATTTTTCATTCTTCTTTATTAAATATTTAAGTTCTCTTTCATAATTTTCAAATTCCATATAAAATACCTCTTTTCAATCTTATTTAACACTTATAAATACTCCTGTTTCTCTTGGAATATTTATAGCACCATCTTTTATCCTTATATCTTCAAAATAATTATATAAATTTAATAAACTTTCATCTGAATAACCTGAAATAGATTTAGTTGATTTTAACCATTCTATTAAGTCTTGTGTATTAGTTATTGCAAGTGTATTTTCATAATCAAATCTTTGCACTTTTTCAAAGTATTTGCCTAAAATTTCACAACCATTCTGAAGATTAAAAGGTAACTGTTCTGTAAATGCTGTAGATGTTGGCTCAAATCTTATTATTGCATTATGTAAAAATGGTCTCATTCCACCATTACCATCTGTTGCAGAATAAAATACTCCATTGTCTTTTAATACTCTTTTTACTTCTAGTAATGCTTTATTTAAATCTGGTACATGAAATAACATATGGTTTGCAATTACAATATCAAATGTTTCATCTTCAAACGGAATTTCTTGTATATCAATCTTTTTAATTGAAACATTTTCATTTGCAGAAAATTTTTCTCTAACTAAATCTAACATACCTTCTGAAAAATCTGATAATACTAAACTACAACCATTTGGTAAAGTTTCAATTTTTCCTTCCCAATGACTTCCATTTCCACATCCTAATTCTAATATTTTCATATTTTCTTTAAAAACATATTTATCAAATAACCAATCTGCAAATTTATACTTATTAGTTGTGTATCTTTTATAAAAATTAATCCTCATAGCTAAATTTTTATCATTTGAAAATTGATTTTTAACATTTTTAGTTACATTCATAATTGCCATATATATTTACCTCCATTCTAGATATAAAATAATTCACAATATTACTTTTACATTATATAATTAAATTATAAAAAATTAAATAACCTTTTAAATTTTTCTATCTTATAAACGGATTTTCCTTACCATCATAATTTAAGTCATATTTTTCACATAATGCTTGTCCTCTTCTATTTATTGAACTATAAAAATCCGAATTGCTACCGATTTGATCCATAACCTCGTCATTAAGTTCTTCCTCTGTAATTCCTTTCTCTACATTATCTAAAACCATTTTCATAAAGTCTAAATCTTTTAACTTTAATTGATAATATAAATCATAAAAAGACTTTTCTCCAGCTGAATCAATGGCTTTTGGAGATGAAATAGGATCGATAATCATATCATATAACTTCATGTGCGATTTATGCCATGCTTTTAAAGCATTATATGTTAATTTCACTTTTGGATCTATGATTTCATATTTATTATTATCATATACATCATTTTTGACAATCTTATCTTCCTTTTTTAACTTTTCAGTATATAAAGTTCCATCTGCTGCAAACATCTCAGAAAAAATTCCTTTTGTTATAATCCAATCATATTCTCTTAAAAAGTCATAATTTTCTTTGAGTTCTTCAAATGTAGTATTATCATCAAATAATATATATCCTGCTTGAACATATATTCCATATTTTCTCAATATATCTAATGCTTTTTTGTTTGCTGCTAAATTAGCACTTTTATTCATTCTTTTTAATGCTGTATCTGAACCATTTTCAATTCCACAGGCAAATGAATGAAATCCAGCTTCTTTTAAATATTTTATTTTTTCATCTTCAACTTGGTCTGCTTTTAGAGAACCTCTTAAAGAAACTTCAATTCCTCTTGCTTTCATTTTTTCACTAAAATCTTTTGCCCACTGTTCATCTCTTTCTTGTTCTAGAAAACTATCATCTATAACCTTAATGTATTTAACACCCATATTTTGAAGTTGTTCTAATTCATCTACTATACTATCAACGCTTCTGCCTCTCCATTTGCTTCCATTAGATAATTTATTAAAAGCATTAACTGAGCAAAATAGACAATTTCCCATACATCCTCTTGCCGTCAAAATGTTTACTGTAGATTTCCTGTCTTTTGCCATTTTCATTGTATCTCTTGCTGGAAATGGTATAACATCTAAATCGGATATTAAATCTCTTTTTTCTGTTTTTATCATTTCTCCATTCTTCTCAAATGCGATACCTTTTATATCTTCAATATTTCTGTTTGAATTTCCTGTAAAATAATCAGATACCTCAACAATTGACTCTTCACCCTCTCCAATCATGGCAATATCAAACACACCATTTTTCACAAATTTTTGAGGATTAAATGATGGTCCAAAACCACCACACATCAATTTGATTTCTGGTCTAGCTTCTCTTATTCTTTTTGCTAATTCTATTGATTTATCATTATTTGACATATAGCATGAAACGCCAACAATAGATACCTCTTTATCAGTCAAAATTTTTCTCATTACTTCTTTATCGCTTAAACCTCCAAGCCATCCATCAATTATCTCAACATTATATCCATTTTTTCTTAAAACGGCAGTTAAATAGGATAACCCTAAGTTTTCTTCAGAGGTTCTGTGCGTATCTGGAGACAAAGTAGTCAAGATTATCTTATCTGTTCTTTTCTTCATAATATTTTGAAGATATTTCTGATATTCTTGAATGTTGCTATCATCTTCTCCTTCAATATGTATAATGCCCTTTGCTTTATCTATAATAACATTTTTTTCACCTTGTGTTGTAAAAATAAAATCATTATCTTCATAATTTAATCTGCACATATTTTTAGCCTTTTCATTAGTAAGAGTCATATTTTTCCTAACAACAATTTCCGATTTCATATTAACTCTCCTTTATTTTTTTGGTTTTCCTATCCAAGTACATAAATAATTTTCATGTACTAATTGCTTATTGCTTTTTTTATAGTCAATATTTTTATCAATTTCAATATCTTTAAAGCAATATGGATCTCTTGCATATAAATCTTTTTCTCCTGTTTCGCATTTTTTATATGTATAAGCCATTGCAAAACATCCACCTCTACATATTTCTGCTTTATCACAATCTTTGCATCCTTCAATATTTTTATAATTTTCTTTTCTCGTTTTAAATGCTTTAAATTGCTCTGAATTTATAATATCGAATATATCATCTTTTAATAAATCTCCAACTCTATAATCATGCATATATACACATGGAGATACCGGAATTTTACCATCTGGAGTTATAGAATTTATTCTCATTGAAGATATTCCACAAGCACATCCTCTTACTTTATTATTTTGAGTTAATCCAGATAAAGTTGGTTCACTCAATTCAACAGTATCGCATTTTTTAAATAGATATTTATAATTTTCCAAAACTTGTTTTTTTGAAGGTACAAGTTTAAAATGCTGTGGTTGTATAGGTTTAAGCAAATTAAATCTTATATTGGAATCATATTTTTTTGCTATTTCTAATAATGCATCAATTCTGTCTTTTGTAAAGTTCCAGTTCATCGCACACATTATAATTCCTGACTCAATATTATATTCTCTACAAATCTCTAAAGCTTGAATAGCATATTTATAAACATCTCCACCTCTATTTTCATTATGTTCATCTTCAAAAGGCGAATCAAAACTGATGTCTACATCATTTAATAATTCTAAACATTCTGGATAAGTATTTTTTAATGAGATAAGGCTTATTCCAGCAGTTGTTATACCTACCTTTATATTTCTTTTATTTAGTTCTTTTAATATATATGGTAACATACTCTTTTTAACATCCAAACCATTTGTAAAAATTGGTTCATTACCACCTAAGTTAACTGTTTCTACATTTAATTTTTTAATTTGTTCTATAACCTTATCAACTATTTCTTTTGTCAAATTTTGCCCTTTCTGTCTAACTGAAAAAGAATAGCAATGTTTACATTTACAAGGACAGTCATTTCCTAATGTCCACCCTATATTTCTTATCATATAAAATATCTCCATTTCCAACAAAATTATACCATTTTATGTAAATTATGTCAAACAAAATTTTATAATTAACTCTAAAAACTCCCCTAAATATGTATAATTACATTAATTTTAATCAAAAGCCATAAAACGAACTTATAATAAAATCCATTTTATGGCTTTAGATTAATCTATTTGTTCTAAATTAATTAATTCATTCTTTCTAAAAGTTAATTTTAATAAACATGGTGATTTTATGTTTAATATTGTATCTTCTTTATAAACAAGTTTAACATTTTCATTTACTGTACACCAATTTAATAAAAAGAACTTTATTGAACCTCCATGACTAATTACTGCAATTTTTTTCCCTTCATATTCTTTAAGTATCTTGTCAAAAAATTTATTCATTCTTTCTCTTGTCTGCTCTGCACTTTCTCCATCAGATGTTCTAAATGTTCTATCTAGCAATTGCTCTTGTGAAGGATCTCTTGTGTTTTTGCCCTTCATAAATTCTCCTAGTTCTTTTAAATTTCCTAATTTTCTCTCACTTAAGTTGTTATCTAAATTAAAAGGTAAATCATTTGCATGTGCAATATATTTTGCTGTAGCTTTAGCTCTAGTATAACTACTTGACCATATTACATCTATGTCTTTCAATTCTTTATTCTCACTTAATTTTTTAGCTTGTTCTTCACCTTCAACTGATAAAATCTCTTTTTCATTAATCAATTGTGAGTCTTCACTTGTATTTCTTATCCCATTTTCGTGGGCAGTTTCAGCATGTCTTATTAAATAAACAATTGTATCTTCCATAACCACATTTCCTTTCTATTATTTAATTGCAATTATATCAATGAATGCTTATTATTTCAACTATTATTTAAATTCAAAAACTCTTTTTTTCTTATCTATATATTTTTCCATATTTACTACACAATAATTAGCATTAGGCAATTCTTTTCTTAAATCTTCTTCTAATTTCATATCACACACAATATAAGCTCTTTTAGTAGAACTTTCATTTATAAAATATTTAAACCTAACGATTTTTTCAATATCTATGAAATAAAATGCATTAATATACTTATCTTTATTGTTTGAATACTCACAAAAAGTATACTCAGATAAATGCACATCTGTAAAGTATTCATCTATTAACTCATTCCATCTTATACTATGTAAATATTTTAATTTTTCTCTATTATTCTCATTATCTTCAATAACTAATACTTTATTCTTTCCAAAAGCAAAGTCATCTAGGTTTATTCTATTTATATCATTTATTAAAATTATAAAATCTTTATAGTTCATTTCTTTTTGTATGTCATAAGCTACAGACTCTATATATTTATTATCATGCTCCTCAAGAATTTGATAAGTAAGATATTCAAATCCATTTATATTTAATAGTCCTATAAATCTTCTACCTGTTGTTGTAAATACTTCTTTATCTTTTATTGCAAATGATGGTACAAAACTAACTGTATTACAATTGTAATACAAAGCACCTATATTACTTAGATGTAATAATCTTTCTCTATAGTTCTGATTTTTATTTAATTTGTTGTACTCAAAATTTGATAATTCTACATATTGTATTCCTGATTGACCTAACACTAATGTCCATTTAATCTTTCTTAAGAATTTCTTATCTATTAAATTCTTAATTCTATTTCTATAATATCTACTACTATTAAAAAAATACTTTGCATCTTTTACATTTAAGTACTGATACTTTGCAATAAATTTTATTAAAGAAATCTCATCATTGTTTATCGGAAAATAACTCAAAAAACTCACCTCTAATGCATCCTAAAAATTCATCAATAAATTGTCCATTTTGGTAGAAATGCCATATCTTCGATATGCCTTTCCTACCTCCACTTCTAAAACTATGTAATAAAAATGTTAAACCACTTGATATACCTACGTTTTACTATGATTTGATATGTGCCAAATTTTCCCTTCAAAAAATAGTAATTTTGCTATACTTTTTCATACTGTAAAATTTACATATATACAAAAAAAGAATAGCTATTTGCTATCTTTTAAAACTTTGGAATATGGGCTCTTTTCATTTCTATCCCATTGGAAGTTGCGACCAGGCACAATTCATAGTTAATGCAACTTTATTTTCTTCTGTTTGTACATTATATATTGGTAACAACTTTTCGTTTGGAGAAGATGTCATAATTGCTTCATTTTCATCACTTAATACACCTGCTACACAGAATAGTAATATAACCATTATTACTGATAAAAAATATGTATATATTTTTTGCTTATTAAATACGATAAACATGTATTTCCTCCCATATATTCATGTTATTAATATATATGACCTTTTCATTTATTTATTACTTGTTAGAAAAATAACTCATAATTCCATTATAGATTCCCCAAGCCAATCTATTTTGATATTCATCTTCTTTTAGTTGTTGTTCTTCTTGAGGATTAGAAAGAAATCCACATTCCACAATTGATATAGGAATTCCTACATGTTTCATAATATATACTGTATCTAATTTCATTGCTATTCTATGATTCTCTTTTTGAACACTTTCATTTAAATTACTCTGAATTTCCTCCGCTAAAACTTTACTTTCTTCATTACTAGTATTAAAAAACGTTTGCCATCCATAATATTGTTTTTCGTTTATTTTGTTTAAATGAATTGATATAAATATATCTGCTGAAGATTCATTACCAATTTTTACACGATTATGTATGTCTGAAATCTTTTTTTGCTTTAATGTTTTGGCATCCAAATCATAAATTGCATTATCATCTGACCTTGTAAGTATTACAGTACAACCCGATTGTTCTAATAATTGTTGTATTTTTAATGCAATTTTTAAATTTATTTGTGCTTCTGTTGTACCATTTTTACTCTCAGCACCGTTCATCTGGAGCACCATGTCCTGCATCTAATATTACTACTTTCCCTGAAACAGGTAATGACATTACTTGTATTGCCTCTCCTATTTCTCTATTTTTTCTTGTTACATTTACATATGTCATACTAATTACTAACATAATAGAGATTATTACCATTTTTTTCAAGTTGTTTTTATTCATATTAAAATTCATTCCTTTCTCACTTTGTTCCAAAGTACATATGAGTATTTTTTAAAATTAATAAACTCTTAGAATATTATGATATCTATTTTAGTTTATTTGATATTTTCCTTTTTAGAACATTTGATATTATTTTCTAATAATATTTTGAAAGGCACTAATAATTGTAGCATTTTATATAATAGAAATTTCTATTATTATAAAAACATCTTCACAACATATCTAGGTTTGCTTTGTAAACCACATGGTATAATGAAACTTAACCTTGTTTTATATGTAGAAATTTTCGATTTTTCTATACAATAAAAAGAAGTCAAGTTTCATGTAATTTTTAACCTTAACTTCTTTTTATATAAGATTAGCCATAATATTCTTCTAACTTTTTGTCAATTTGTTCATCTGATAATTTTAATATTTCATTATATTTACTTGGATTTTTTAAAATTTCGATTACTACATCTTTTCCAAATGTTTCTACAATATACCTAGTTATAAAGTAACAATCACTATAGTTAAAATAATTATTATGTTTCAATCTCACTATACTTGGTTTACTATATGTATTAGTTTCTGTACTTAAACCTGTTATATATGTTGTTATATCAAGCCAATTTGGTATATTTTTAAAATTATCATGTAATATAATATCTGCTACAGATTTACTTATTATTTCCAATATAGTATTATAATCATGCACTTTCCCTGAATTAGCTGGTGTTACTACTTTTACAAGATTATCATCTCCACAAGATACTTCCCATTCCTCCTTTTTTACACCAAATACATCTAAATGTAGTTCTTCTATACTATTATATACATATATAATTATCTCTTTATTATAATTATGTATATCAAAATATTCGAGTGCTTTATTATATCCTTCTATCACTGCTTTTTCTATATCTGCTATTATTTTTTCATCTTGTAATTTGTAATATATTTTTAAATTATTATTTTTGTATTGTTTTAATTTTTTCAGTTGTTTTATATATTTATTTATAATATATCTATGATATTCAAAATACATTTTATCAACAATCTCTTCTGGTTTTACCCATATTAATTTATAATCTTCTTCTATTGGATTACAAATTCTTTCATCTAATTTTGCTTTATAAAAATCCATTATTCCTAATTCATATTTATCTTTATACTCAAAAAAATAATAACATCCTAAATTATCAATATATTCAATATCTTTTAAAGAATATCCTATTTCTTCTTTTACTTCTCTAATTAATGCTTGTTTAGAGTTTTCTTGTCCTTCAATTTTTCCACCAATCAAATTATACATGTTATACTCTTTTATATATACAACTGCAATTTCCCCTTTTTCATTAAATATCAAACTATATGATGCTCTTCTTTCTTCATATTCTTTACCCTCTAATTTTTCTCCAATAAATTTCATACTTCCTTCTCCTTGTAACTTATTTCTAATTTTACATAATTTTATCATATAAAGCTTAAAAAATGATACTAATATTATTTTACTGAAGCAATTTGTTAAGATTTTGAAAAATTTCTGAAAAATTCCTATGATAATTTGCAAAAATGTCTTGACAACTAGATAAAAATAGTTTATACTTTATTTTGACTTAAGAAAATGCTCCCTTAGCTCAGTTGGTCAGAGCAACCGGCTCATAACCGGTGGGTCCAAGGTTCGAATCCTTGAGGGAGCACCATTACATTTTAATATATGGGTAGGTGGCCGAGTGGCTAAAGGCGGCAGACTGTAAATCTGTTCTCATTTGAGTACGAAGGTTCGAATCCTTCCCTGCCCACCATTAGTATTATCAAGGCTTTCATCGTTTTGATAATATTTTTGTTTTTAAGATATATCTAACAAATATCTAACCAATTTCAATATCTAACTCCTCACAGTTAGATATATTTTTTTGGCTATTTAAAATATTAGATAATACATTTGCTGATTTTTGTTTTACATTTGTATCTAGATGAGCATATATATTAGCAGTCGTATTAAAATTAGAATGTCCTAGCCACTCTTGTATTTCTTTTAACTGTATTCCTCTAGCTAGTAATAAACTTGCACAGCTATGTCGTAAATCGTGAAATCTAATTATTCTTAAATTATTGTTTTTCAGTAATCTTTTGAAATGCTTTGTTATAAAGTCTGGTTTTATTATATTACCTAAAGAATCAACACAAATATATTCTTCATATTTTGCATTATAATCATTTTTACATAGCTTTTTATTGTTTTCTTGTATTTGCTTAAATCTTTTTAATATTTCTGCTACTTCTGGAACTAAAGGTAATGTTCTATAACTTGTCTTATTTTTTGTTCTATCTTTTCCAAGTACTTGTCTTTCACCTTTTATACTAACTTGAACAATAGTATGTTTTATAGTAATAGAATTGTTTTCAAAATTAATAGCATTCCATTTTAAACCAGCTATTTCACTCCTACGAAGCCCATAAAAAGCAGTTAAAAATATAATTAATTCTAATGGATCTCCTTTTGATTTTTCAAATAGAGTATTTAATTCATTTTCATTATAAAAGCTACCAATAAATTGTTCTACTTTTGGTCTTTGAACTTTATCAGCTGGATTAGATACTATCATATTCATTTTAAAAGCATAATCTAAAGCTTTATGAATTATTGCATGATAGTGAATTACTGTGTTACTACTTAATCCATCATTTAATAAATAAGTATAAAAATCTTGTATATTAATAGGTTGCAATTCTTTTAATCTTATTTTATTTGTAGAAAAGTAGTTATTTATTCTATAATTTACCATTTGTTCATAAGAACCATAAGTGTTAAGTTCTATTGTAGGTTTTATTATTTTTAGCCAATTTCTCATATAATCAACAAACAATATACCTTTTATTACTTCATTATCTTTGTTATCTGTATTTTTTAATTCAAGTTCTTGTTCAAATTCTTTTCGCATTTGTTCAGCTTTTTGCATGGCTAGTTTTTTATTACCCTTTACAGGTAAATGTGTAGATTGCCATTTTTGTTTTCTTTTTCCTGTATTATCTTTATAATTTATAACGGCATGATATTTTCCGTTTTTTTCGTGTAGGCTTACTGTTACCATTTTTAACTCCTTTCTAAAATATAACAGACCTGATTTAACCTACTTACTGATATTCAAGTATATAATACCATGTAAGTTTTTAAAAATCTAGTCTGTAGTTTTGTTTTCACTAATTAAATATGAAATTACATTTCTTTTTGGTATTTTATATTCTCTACCAACTTTTAATGCTTGAATGGTATTATTTTTTACTAATCTGTATGCAAGTGTAATACCAATACCAAGCATTTCTTTTAATTGTTTGATGTCTACTAAATCTGGATATGAAGTAAACATCATTTGATAATTTTCTTTAATAGTACCCATATTGTAAGTCCTCCTTTCTTTAAAATTTACAATAAAAAAGACCTATTAAGTAATCTTAATAAGAGTCCTGTTAATAACTATAAACATATCTATTTTTATATTTCTGTGTTGGTACTTTGATATTCATATTTATTGATTTTGGAACATCAGATCCAACTTTTAATTTTCTATCTATAACTAAATTTCCTTTGCTGTTAGTGTGATATATGCTAGACCATTTTGCAAGAGCATAATCTGACATAGTATTACTATTATAAGATAATTCCATTGCATCTTGTCTTTGCTGTGCTAACATTTGCTCATAACTGTTGTCATTTTTCTTTGGTCTATCATAAGTTTTAAAATATTCTTGTAAATAAACTTTTCTATTTTCAGCATTTGTCTTTTTACGAGATTCTTTTTCTTCTTTGTTTCTTTTGTCAGTTTTTACAACCTTTGAAACATAAGGACAGCTTTTTTCAACTATTTTAGCAATTTCATTTTGTTTTAGATGTTGATTGTAATATAAGTCTAAAATCTGTTCTTTAGTATTCAATTTTTCTTTTTCCTCCTTTGGTTAATTTTTTGTTTGCAAGATTTTAAATACAGGTATCCCATAAGTTATCCGTAATTCACTTCGTTCAAACGGCTAACGTAAATTCGCCTATTGACATTTGTTATTAATTGTTGTATCATTATATTGTAAAAAATATTACATAATAACTTCATATTGTTATTATACGACCATAATTTATATTTGTCAATACAATTTTAAATGTTTTGTTAAAATTTTTTACAAAATAAAAAACCAAGGAGATAAAAAATGAGAGAATTGCCTCGCCATCTTGTTTTAGAAGATTTTTATATATGGTTTAATATGAAAGATAAAGAAGAATATTATGCAACACCATTATATTTATATAATGTATTAAGAAAAGATACAGACAAAGAAAATGATGAAGAAAAAAAGAAAGATGAAACAAGAGTATATTTAGAATTAGAAAAAGATATTTCAAAAACAAAATTAAATAAGAAAAAAGAAGTTATTAGACAACCTTCAACTATTTATATTCATTATGCAGAAAGTATAGGCTTATTGTTAATAAATTTTTTAAATGCTGACTTTTCATCTTTTGAATCTGCATATAATACATTTTTCTATGCCTATGGTTTTGAATTAATAAAAGAATATACACCTTACATATATTCAAAAACTGATGAATGCATAACAGATGTAGAATTTATGAAAATGTTAGAAGATATTTATAACACAAGTTTAGATGATTTATTAGAATGGCAAGACAATTTCAAAAAATGTGTAGATTTTGTATATAACTTAAATGGAAATGAAGAATTAAAAGAACATAGTACATATTCAAAATTTGTTGCTTATACAATTAAACACAACGAATTTTATACATATTCGCAAGATGTAGAGGTTATTTTAGATAATTATATAAACATACATAACTATCATCATAATGAAAGTATAGAAAATCTAATAAAAGGTATAAATGAAAAAAATCCGAAATTAGAATTACATGATGTTTATACAAGTACAAAATTAAGAAGTATTTGCTTTACTATATTAGATCAATTAGTAAGACAAGAAAATTTACCAATTAAGACTTGTCAAATTTGTGGTAGATATTTCATACCAACCTTTAGACAAAATGAAATTTATTGTGATTTAAAAAATGTTGATGGTAGTTCTACTTGTAGAGATAAAGGAGCAAGTGAAACTTATAAAAAGAGTCTTGAAAGTAACCCAGCATTATTACTTTATAGAAGAACATATCAGCAAAAGGTTATGGCTGTATATAGAAACAAAGAAAATAAGCAATTAAAAAAAGATTTTGATAAATGGAAAAAAGAAGCACAAGAGAAAATTAAATTATTCAAAAAGGGCAAACTAGACGAAGATATTTTGTATAATTGGATGATTGAAAATAAATAAATTTTATAAAATCTTTCAAATTTATTGTAAAATATTAGAAAATCAAGTATAATTGAAAAGTCCTTACATAAGGATAATCCCTGAAGAAGGGAGGTGCAAGCTAGAATGACATCCTATGAGCTAATTTGGCGATTAATTGTATTATTACTTTTAAGTAATAATAACAATGAAAGTCAAGAACAAAACAAAGAATAATCTTTGAGGGCGGCTGGGTACCGCTCTTTTCTTATATATGTATAAAAACAAAAAAGAGATATGCGGGTACATATCTCGGTGCAAATCATGACATCCTACGATTTGCTTAAGCTATAATTATTATAGCATTAAAATTATTATATGTCAAACGATTTTCAAATATTCTTTTAAATATAATGGTAGTATAATTTTTTTGTTGTTATTGTTATAATTTTATGATATTATTGAATAAATATCAAGTGAAATAGGGGTAAAAATGTACGATTTAATAGAGAATATAGTAAAGCAAGATATATTAATAGAAAATATTGTATTTGAAAAAGCTACTACTGATGATATAGATGAAATTATAAATTTATATGCAGAAAGAATGGAATGGTTTAAAGAAAATAGAATAAAACAATGGAGCAAGTATTTAACTAATCATCCAAAGAAACAACTTATTCAAGTAATAAAAAAAGGTGATTATTATATTTTAAAAAAAGATAATGAAATAATTGCAGGATTTGAAATATCTACAAATAGTAATTTTTGGAATGATAATAAATCAAATGCTTATTATTTATACAAAGTGGTATCAAAAGTAGGATATAAAAATCTTGGTAGTGAGATGTTTAAAATAGCTAAAAATATAACAAGAACAAGTGGAAAAGATTATTTACGAATAGAATGTTTAAGTTCAAATAAGAAATTAAATGAATTATATGACAAGTATGGATTTAAATATGTAAAGGAAGGACAAGACTATTATCATTATACATTAAGGGAGTGGAAAGTAAATGAGTAAAGTAATTATAGGAATAGTAGGAAAACATATTAAAGATGATAAGATTAGAACAAATACTTTAATTAGAGATGAAATAAAACAAGCAGTATTTGATAATGGTGCTATTGGTATTGGAATAATATCTCCAAATGATGAGATATTATATACTATTGATGATTGGCAAAATATTGAAGAAAAAATAGAAAAGGAAAAAATTATAGATCAAATAAATTTATGTAATGGAATTATATTACAAGGTGGAAGTACAAATGAAGCATTTGAAAATTGGATTGCTAAATATTGTTATGAATACAATATACCTTGTTTGGGTATATGTGCAGGACAAAATAGTGTTGTAAGAGGGCTTGGAGGAACAACTTATAAAATACCTAATCCAGAAAAACATAATAAGCCAAGTGAAAACTATGTTCATAGCATACATATTGATATATCATCAAAGTTTTATAATATAATAAATAAAGAAGAAATTATGGTTAATTCAAGGCATAAAAGGTCTATTGATAAATCTCCGTTTTTAGACAAAGTAGGTTTTTGTGAAGATGGATATGCAGATGTTGTAGAATCAAAAGATAAAAAATTCTATATTGGTGTAAGATTTCATCCAGAAAGTTTATATAAAATAGATGAAAATATGAATAAAATATTTAAAAAATTTATAAATATATGCAAAAATAACTAGGAGAATAAAATGGAACAAGATATAAAGAAAATTAATAGGAGTATAAAAATACAACCACTATTTTCTGCATTTTCAGATGATTTAATTTTTTTGGTACCTATTGATACATTATTTTTAACAATTACTAAGGGGTTAAATGCAAGTCAAATTCAATTTATGACAATGCTTTCAATGATAGTTGGAATATTAAGCAGAAAATTATTACTTAAAACATCAGAGAAAATAGGAAATATTAAATCTATAAGATTAGGATCACTTTTATTATTAATATCTGCTGTAATTTTAACATTTGCTAAACAATTCCCTATAATATGTTTTTATAGGATAGTTTTTGAATTAGCATTTATATTTTTACATATGGCATTAATTGTTTTGAAAAATAATTTGCAGTCTATAAACAAAGGTGCAGATTATTTTAAAATAAGAAACAAAACTAAGATAATGTATTCAATAACAACAATGATAACATCGCTTTTATCTGGTTACTTATTTAATTTAAATAACTATTTACCAATGTTTTTTCAAATAATGTTATGTGTAATAATGTTTAGTATGTCATTTTTGTTTTTTGAGGCAAAAGTAGAAAACAAAAATGATAAAGTTGAAGAAAATAATAATAGAAAAGTAAATTTAAGAAGAATAACTTTATTAATAATACTATCATTTGCAATATCAACTACAATAATAAAATTGGGACAAAATAATAGTAAATTATTTATGCAATATGATTTTCAAAAGTTTGTAACAACTGAAATGGTAACATATTATATTACAACGATTGTATTTATATCAAGAATTGCAAGATTATTAGGAAATGTCATTTTTGGAAAGGTATATAAAAGAAGTAAAGATAAAATGAATATAATAATAACTCTATTTTTAAGTTTAGCTTTTATATTATTAATTGTAGGACACTTTTTAAATATAGCAATCATATATAAAGTAATTATAATGTCAGTAGGATTTTTCTTAATATTAGCAACACGAGATTCTTTTAAACTCTATTTAGAAGATGTTGCTTTAGAAAATACAAAGAAAGAAGGACAACAAAAGATAATGGTTGATATGGAGATATATAGAAAGGTATTTTCTTTAATAGGTAGTGCTTTATTTACATTAATTCTACTAAAATATGAATTAATAGTAATAGAATTTATGTTATTAGGAATGTGTATAATAGAATTATATATTAATAAAAAATTATATATAGAATTAAATAATAAGATTAAAAGCCATTGAGATATATGGCTTTAATCTAATCCTTTATATTCTAATTTTTAAAATAATCATCTTTCTAAATCCCATTCTTTTTCTCTTTCTTCACGTTTCAGTTGCTTTACTGGATCAATAAAAATATGAGTTTCTTTTTCAAAATCTCTAACTAATTCTTTAGATTCGCCAATTCCAAATTTATGACAAATCCAAATTATAAACTTATCAACAGTTTCATAGAATTTATCTATAATCTTGTGTAAATGAGTATTTTCTTTTTCTAAAGACTTAATTTTACTTTTATATTTCCATTCAATATCAAATTCTTTTTCCTTATATTCTGCTTTAATATTGTTTACTTGACTATGAAGTGCTTTATTATCAGCAAGTATGAAATCTCTTTCCTTTTGATATTTTTCAGCTTTATTAACTAAATTTACTTGTTTTGATAATTCATTATGCAATTTTAGATTTTCTTGATATAATTCCATAATTTTATCATTTTTTGGCTTAATAATTTCATTTTCTACTTTTTCTCTATTAAGTTTTATGAGTTTTATATCACTTATATTAGGTGTTTCTGGTAATTCTAGTTTTATATTATCTAATACCTTTTTAGTATTTTCAAAATTAGTCAATTTCTTTAAATCTTCTATTTTTTCGTGTTTTGCTCCAGTTTCTTCTACTGGTAAACCTCTCTCTAAATCAAAGCCTTTTGAAGTTATATATTTATGAAAGGCATTTTGTAGTTGTCTGTAACTATCTCTACCTTTCCAAAAATCTCTACAACATATTTTATCAATTTCTTTTCCTTCTTTATCTTTTGTATGAATTATTGGTATATATACTAGGTGCATGTGTGGTGTAGTTTCATCTAAATGCACTGCTGCTGATACAATATACTTTTCCCCAAGATTTTTGTAATTACATACAAATTTATAACTTTCTTTGAAATATCGTTTTGTTTCTTCTAAACCAATCTTATTAAAAAAAGCATTATCAGAAGTAATCATCATTTCACACATGATATTACTATTACTTCTAATAGTGCCTTTTAAATCATATTTCTTTTTCATTTTATCAAATTCTTTTATATAAGTTAATTCATTTTTCTTACACCAAAAATTAAGATGTGTTCTTGTAGGATCAATATCTTTATTAGAATGACCTTTTGACCTTCTATCATTATGAATATATGCCCCTTGTGCATCCACTCTTGTTAATTTATCATTTCTTATAATAGCATAGCTCATATCTTCTTTGAACCTCCTTTGCTCAAGATATTCTTTGAATGTCTAACACAAATGCAAAGCTTTGCATTTGTGTTAGACTACAAAGTAAAAAGAAATGC
>CANAUI010000033.1 GCA_947364715.1 uncultured Clostridium sp. | reverse complement strand
ATTATACTATATTTTCTCACTTTGTACATAAATTTTTAAGCGATTGCCATACAATTATACTAATGTGTAATAAATTCATGTATATCATAGTTCTTTAGTTTCTTAGTATAATACTTATAATATCCCATTTTTACTAAATCTCCATAATATTATCTTATAATATAACTGTTGGTATATTTCCTATTTCATTTAACAATTTTAGTCTTACCTCTACATTTGAGTCACTATCTACCTCAATCACATCTATTATTGTTTTTAGCATTGCATTTGTTATTGTTTCATTATTTAAAATGTCATCTACTGAATTAATTGTTTTTGTTAATTCTTTTTCCAATACATCTTTTTCTCTTATCTCTGATGTAATTAGCTTTAGTTCTCTTTCTAATCTTGCTATATCTTCATTTAATGGATTCGTATATTTTTTTAGTTCTTGTATATTGATTACTTCGTTTTGAAACATTTCCATATATTTTTGTTTTTTTGTGGTAACTTTTTCAATTTCTTTAATCAAACTCTCTTCGCTTCTTTCATTGCTTTCTCTTAATTTTGTAATATTTTCAAACTCTTTTTCTACTGTTTTCATAAAATTCTTTTTATTAGAAATAATGCTTTTTAAATATTCTTTTATGGCATTTAAAAGTTCTTCTTCATTAATTACTGTTGTATTAGGACAATGATTTACACCCATTGAGTTTCTTCCACTACATACCCATCTTATATATTCTTTTCCATCTTCTGTGTATTTTCTTCTTATTCTTCTAAATGAATATCCACAATGTTTGCAATAAATAAGTGTACTAAATACATATTCTGTCTTTTCCCTTTTGTTGTTTAGTTTAAATTCATTTGACCTTTGAGCTAGTATTTCTTGTGCTCTATTAAATAATTCATCTGCTATAATTCTCATCTCTGGTTTTTCTACTATTATCCATTCTTCTTCTGGTAAATCTTTTCTTGTTCCTGTTATGAAATCTGTTACTTCTGATTTCTTATTCGTTACTCGACCTGTATAGATTGGATTTTTAAGCATTCTTACAATAGATGTTTGTACCCATTTTGATTTTGTTTTTTTAGTTCTTATTCCTCTATCATTTAAGTCCCAAGCAATTTTTGTTGTTCCAATTCCTTTATATACATAGCTTTCAAATATTTCTTTTACAATTTTTGCTTCTTCTTCATTTATTTTTAGAGTATACCTTTCATCTGGAATTTTATCATATCCAAATACTAAATTTGGTACTCTTCCTTTTTGTGCAGTAATGTCTTTTCCAAATTTAACCCTTTTAGACATATTTGCACTTTCTTGTTGTGCCATTGCTCCTAAAATTGTTAATATAAATTCAGAGCCACCCTCCATGATTTCTCCATTGTTTAAGAAATCAACTTCAATTCCATAAGATTTTAGCTCTCTTATACTTTGTAATAAGTCTACTGTATTTCTAGCAAAACGGCTTACATCTTTTACAACAACTTTGTCAAATTTCCTTGCTTTGGCATCTTGCATCATTTGTTGGAACTGCTTTCTGTGTTTTATTTGCTTTCCTGATATTCCTTCATCTGCATATAGCTTGTACAATTCATAATTATTCTTTTTCGTAAATTCATTAAAAAATTCTATTTGCTTTTCAAATGATTCTACTTGTGATTCTTTTTCAGTTGATACTCTTGCATATGCTGCAATTTTCATAACATCACTACTTTCTTTTTTAATTATCTGTAACTTTTATTTCGTTCTGTTGCATTTTAGCATATTGGTTTTACTTTTTCAATATAAAAACATAAAAAACTACTCCTATTTTTAGGAATAGTTTCTTTAATATTTTTCAGTGCCAATTTGAGTGCCATTGGCACTGTTTTATACTTTTTTATTTTCTAATAATATATTTTTCATTTCAATAATATCGTAGAAAGGAATATTAGTACCACCTTCAGCAAGTCTAACTACTCTTAAAGATGTTCTAATAATTTCATCTTTTACTACAGTTGGAATTTCAACATCTTTATTAGAATTTGTATATTTTTCTTCTATGTATTTTTCTGTAGTTGGAAATATGTTTTGTATTAAAAATACAGCTTTTTTACCTAATACATTTCCAAAAACAAAGTTATATACTGGTCTATTTCCACTTTTTAACTTCTTATTATCATAAATTTTCTTATACTTTTCATACTTCGTAGATATTGGAACAAACCATATAATATCTTTATTTTTTCTATCTCTAAAACAGAAATAACATGGTCTTTTTGTTCCTCCATCTTTGTTCTCCATTAATCCATAATCTTTGAATATATCAAAAAATTCATCTTTTATAAAATTTGCCATCTTCTATTACCATCTTTGCTACATCTCCTCTTTATGAAAATATGGGATCTATGTTTATAGACCCCACATTTTACTATAATTAACATTTTTTCACCTGCACATTTGTATCTCGCAAGCAGGGTTGCGGTTCACATTTTTTCACCTATCCATTTAATTCGCAAATAGGGTTGCGACTCACATTTTTAATTATAGCAGATATTAAATATCTACTACTATTATATTCATTATACACGCATTTTATCAATTTTTCAAGAGATTTTTAAAATTTTTCAGGATAAAGACATGAAAAAATTTTTCTAATGTCTATATCCATTGATTTATCTTACTTTAGAGATGGTTGAAGTATCAAAATTACATAGTATTTTGAATATTTCAACTGTCTCTTTTTCTAAATTTCTTGATATACTTTTTCTTATTCTTTTTAAACTCCTATTTTGTAGCTTTTTTACTTCATTTAATATTGTTAAACAAAATTTCTTTATTATTTGTAAATTATATAATGCTTTCTTATTCATAGTTGTATTATCATCACATTTAAATGTAAAGTCCATTTGCCAATGTAATTTATTTTCAACATTCCAATGTGTTCTTATAGCATATGAAAATAAGTTTATATTTAACAATAAACTTGATATGTAATAGCGTTTTTCTTCAACTTTTGTTCCGTCTGATTTTTCAATAGTTTTCTTTACTAATCCAAAACTTTTAAAACCTTCCCATAATTCTTTTTCTGCATACCAATTTACTTTTCCTTTTTGTCTTTCATCTTTTAACATCTTTGATTTTTCCTTTAATTCTTTTAATTTTAATATTTCTAATTTTCATTTTTTCTTTTGCTCCATTTCAAAGATATTATATCGTAATTTTTATATATTGAACAGCATTTTTAGCTGATTTTTATATTATTTTAGGGCTTGTAAAATTTTTTTAATGTCTTTATCCTGCACGTTTTTCAAGGCACTTTCATATTACTTTTTCACGTTTTCCAAGGCACTTTTGTATTGTTTTCTCACATTATTTAAAATTTTTTTAAAATAAAGCCTTAAGATTTTACTCTTAAAGCTTTATAATTATTTTTATTTAATTACCAATCCCAACCTAACAACTGGATTTTTGTACTCAAGAAAACTCCTTTAATGGTCTTTGGACCAAATAGGTCATCTGTAATCGGCGAAGCCTCAACAGCTGACATAATTTCAATACTTTCTGGAATAGGTTGTCCTTTATTTTTACCGTTCTTTAGTGTTACATCTGTGTGTACTGTACTTTTACTAATACCAAACTTTTTTGCTGTACCTCTTACTGTATCTTTTGAATTTATAATATATTGTGCAAGCTCTGTTGCACGTTCTTCTATTGATATACCTTTCATTTATTCTAACTCCTATCTCAGAATACTTTTTGTTTAATTGTATTCTTATATTTTATGAGTTAGAACTTTCTTTATTTTGTCCTATTTTTATTTTTCTCATCTTAGTAATTAGATTATAACTATTTACTTATTATATCTGTAATCACTTCTTTTGCTATAATCATACCTGCAACAGATGGAATAAAAGATATACTTGCAGGAGTTCTAGTTTCAATATCATGTTTTATAGTTTCTTCTTTAGAATATAAAACTTTTAAATCTTGTATTCCTCTTTTCTTTAATTCCTTTCTCATTACTTTTGCCAATGGACATACTGATGTTTTATAAATGTCTACTATTTCAAATTTAGTTGGGTCTAATTTATTACCTGTTCCCATACAAGAAATAATAGGAACTTGATAATCTTTTGCCTTTTGAATTAATTTTAGTTTTGTTGTAACTGTATCTACTGCATCTACCACATAGTCTATACTTTTATCTATTAGCATTTCCTCTCCATTTGTTATATCTTGTGGCATATAAGTTTGTACTTTTACTTTAGGGTTGATTGACAATATTCTTTCTTTCATGCAGTCTACTTTTAGTTTTCCTATATTTGAAATTATTGCGTGAATTTGCCTATTTAGATTACTTGATGTAATCACATCATTATCTACAAGAATAATATTTTCTATCCCTGCTCTTACTAATCCTTCTACAGCAAATGAGCCTACACCGCCTATTCCAAATACTATAACCTTACTATCTGATAATTTTTTAATGTTATCTTTTCCAATTAATAATTCTGTTCTTGATTTCCAATCTTCTTTCATCTACTTCTTCTTTCCTATTCTTTATTTTTTAGCTCCAAAAGCTTATTAAATAAGCCCTGACTACCCGTTTCATTTATTTATATCTTTTCTCTTATTAGAATATATGATATACTATTCTATTTAGTTTGTAAACACACAGGTAATAAATATTATTTTTTTGAATTAACGACGAATGTGCAGTGGAATAGATGTATAAATTCTTAGGTTTAAATAACTGAGGAAGCGTAATAACGAGAGGCTCGGTTATTTAAAACTTAGAATTTATAATCTATGTATCAAGCCGAGGAGATAATGAAAAAAAATAATATTTATCACCTGTTTATTGTAACAAGTTAATATATAAAATATTTATTAACTTGATTATTAACTTTTCCTATTATATAATACATCTATAAAAAACATCGTAAAGGAGTCTTACATGTTAAGAATTAACAATATAAAAATCAGAAAAAATATATCTGATAAAGCACTCATTGATTTTGTTGTTCATAAATACCACATTTGCTCTTCTGACATATTAAAGTGGAATATATTTAAAAAATCAATTGACGCTAGAAAGAAAAATGATATATTTTTTAATTACACAATTGATATTGAAGTAAAAGATGAAAAAAAATATCCTCATATTTCAAAAGTTGAAATACTAGATATTGAACAAGATATAAAAAACCGTATTAAAATACCTTATTTAAAAAATTTAAAAGTTTCTCCTCCTATTATTGTTGGTGCAGGTCCTGCTGGATTATTTTCTGCTTTAACTCTTGTACAACATGGTATATGTCCAATTATTATAGAACAAGGAAAAATGGTTGATGATAGAAAAAAAGACGTAGATTCTTTTTTAAATAATAAACAATTAAATACTTTTTCAAATGTACAATTTGGTGAAGGTGGTGCTGGCACATTTTCAGATGGAAAATTAACTACTGGAATTCACAACCCTTTATGTCAAAAAGTATTAAAAGAGTTTGTTAATTTTGGTGCACCTAAAGAAATTTTATATTTATCTAAACCTCATATAGGAACAGATAAATTAATTAATATTATTAGAAATATAAGAAATTACATTTTGGCAAAAGGTGGTAAATTTTATTTTAATACCCAATTTATCAATTTTACTGTCAAAAATAATATAATATCATCTGTATTATTAAAAAATTTAGAAAATGATACAACTTTTGAACTTACTACTAATCATTTAATTTTAGCAATTGGCCATAGTTCCAGAAATACTTTTGAATTGTTATATCAAAATGGTATTATTATGGAGAAAAAAAACTTTTCTGTAGGTGTAAGAATTGAACATCTTCAAGAAACAATTAATCATGCACAATACGGAGAAAATCCAAAATTACAATTACCTTCTGCTGAGTACAAATTAGCATATCATTCTCCAAGTGGCCGTTCTTGTTATACTTTTTGTATGTGTCCTGGAGGTACAGTTATTGCATCTTCTAGTGAAAAAAATACAATTGTAACAAATGGTATGAGTACATATTTAAGAAATGGCCAAAATGCCAACTCTGCTTTATTGGTTAATGTAATACCTGAAGATTTTGCAGATACTTCCCCATTAGCAGGTATGTATTTTCAAAAAGATTTAGAAGAAAAAGCTTTTATTTTAGGTGGCTCTAACTATTGTGCACCTATTCAAAAAGTAGAAGACTTTTTAAATAATCAAAAATCTTCTACTATTGGTTTTGTTATTCCTTCTTACTTACCTGGAACAACCTTATCAAATTTAAATGAAATTTTTCCTAATTTTGTTTCTGATACTTTAAAAGAAGGCATTTTATATTTTGATAAAAAATTAAAAGGATTTGCTCATCCTGATAGTATATTAACTGGTGTTGAAACTAGAAGTTCTTCACCTGTCAAAATTAACAGAAATGCCAAATTTGTATCTAACATAGAAGGAATTTATCCTTGTGGAGAAGGTGCAGGATATGCAGGAGGTATCATGTCTGCTTCTGTTGATGGAATTAAAACAAGCTTATCTATTTTAGGGGCTATTGATTAGCCCTTATTTCTTTTATGATATTTGTTAAAGTCTCTACTAAATATTTTGTATCTTCTTCTGTATTTTCATCACCAAAAGTTACTCGTAAAGTTCCTTCTGCATATTCATTTGTTAATCCTATTGCAGTTAATACATGTGATGGCATACTACTTCCAGAAGAACAAGCACTTCCTGCTGATGCACAAATTCCTTTTTCATCCAACTTCATGAGTAATTCATTCCCATTTACACCTTTAAATGATATATTACTATTCCCTGGTAATCGATAATCCATGGAACCATTTATTCTTATATCTGGAATCTTATTTTGTATTTCCGAAAAATAAAAATCTCTTAATTTTTTTAATTTATTAACATGTGTTTCCATGTTATTTTTTGCAATTTTACAAGCTTCTCCTAGCCCTATCATTCCAGGTACATTTTCAGTTCCTGCTCTTTTATCTCTTTCTTGATGTCCTCCATCAATTAAATTTTTAAATTCGATATTTTTGTTAACATATAAAGCTCCTATACCTTTAGGTGCTCCTATTTTATGTCCTGACAAAGATAACATATCAATATTCATTTTTTTCACATCAATGTTTACATTTCCACAAGCCTGAACAGCATCTGTATGAAAAAGAATTCCTTTTTCTTTTGCAATTTTTCCTATTTCTCTAATTGGTTGAATAGAGCCGATTTCATTGTTTGCAAACATTACACTAATTAATCTTGTTTCTTCTGTTATTGAATTTACAAGCTCTTCTAAATTCACAATTCCGTTTTTATCAACCTGTAAATAAGTTACTTTATAACCATTTTCTTCTAACGTTTTACAAGTATTTAATATAGCATGATGTTCTATTTTCGTTGTTATCACATGTTTTCCTTTATTTTTATTTAAATACATAATTCCTTTTAATGCTGTATTATCACTTTCTGTTCCTCCACTTGTAAAATAAATTTCATTTTTATCACAATTAATTAGATTTGCAACATGTTTTCTTGCTTCTTCTACTCCTACTTTTGCTATTCTTCCTAGTTTATATAATGATGATGGATTTCCATATGATTCTACAAAATAAGGGAACATTTTATTTATTACTTCACTTTTAACCTTAGTTGTCGCTGAATTATCAAAATATCTTATTTTCATTTTAAAATTCATTCCTTTCTCACTTAGTTAAAAGGCTCTTAATATTTATAAAAGTATTTTCTTTCAACTAAAACTAATTCCTTGTATAATATTTTGACCTTGTTTTTAACCCTCATCTTATTTTATGCTAGTTATCTTGAATTATTTCTTTAATTTTATTTATCTCATTCATAGTTGCTGTATATCCATATTGATAACAACTATCCATTTTTTTTATATCTAATAGCCCTGTCTTTTCTGTTCCAATTGTTAGGATATAATCACTTTGACTTAAATTTTCTTCTGATATTTTATTTCCCATTAAATCAATAGTTCTCATAGCTATATCCATATAATTACTTTCTTCTGTTATATCATCTGCTTTAAAATTAACAGCTAAAACTTTTTTAATTCCTTGTTTTTTTACTTCTAATACTGGTATGTTGTTTAATGCTCCACCATCTAAAAATTTATGTTCTTTAAAATCACATGGACAAAATACAGCTGGAAAACTACTTGTTGCTCTTAATGCTTTTCCAACACCAATATCTCCTATATATTTTTTATATGAATTTTTTTCATTTGGTATATTGTTAGTAAAAATATATTCTTTACCATCATTTATATCAACAGCTGGTATTGATATAGGCATTTTAGTAATCTGTGAAATTGTTTCTATTCCCTTATCTTTTGCCAATTTATTAAATATTTTTTCTATATCTTCTCCTTTTCTAAATCCTGTATTTTCCTTTTTAAATACCTGATATATTCTTGAAAAAAAAGGATTTTGTCCTGTACCAACTATATCTTTTGCATATATTTTAAATAAGTTATACATATCTTCTGGAGAATATCCTAGTGCATATAATCCTGCAATTAACGCTCCTGAACTTGTTCCACCTATAGCTTCTATTTCTATACCATTTTCTTCTAAAGCTTTTAAAACACCAGCATGTGCAATTCCTCTAATTCCTCCACCTGACAACGCAATTCCTAATTTCACTTTTTTCACCTTTTTTCTTTTAATTTTATATAGTATTTACAATTTTGAATGTTTTTAATCATGTCTTTTGAATGTATTTGTTCACATGCGAAAATTCCGAGAAAATTTTGCTACTAAAAAGAACTAAGTAATTTCTACTTAGTTCCTTTTCATATATTATTTGTAATTTAACACTATCACCTAATGTAATTTCAATATTTTGAACAAATCGGAAAGCCTTAATATGTTAACTAATTTTAAATTTCTTCTTTGGCTTTCCGTTAATTTGTTCGTGTGCCAAATTTATGAAATAAATTTGTGTGCAATGTGTTTCATATATTAGAAAAGTCAGCATGACTTTCCTAATATATGAATTAAATATGTTCATATGTCACATATTCATATGTAAAATCATTTTCTTCATCTTTTGGACCTTTTTCTCTATTAACTTCTTTCCATTTTGTTTCATCTATTCTAGGGAAAAAAACATCACCATCAAAATTTTTATCAATTTCTGTTATATACATTTTTTTCACATATGGCATTAGTAAATTATAAATAATAGCTCCACCTATTACAAATACCTCTTCATCATTTTCTATATATTCTTGTATTTGTAACATAGAATGTACTATTTCTACATTTTCATCTTTTACTTTAAAATCTGGATTTTGCGTAAATACAATATGTTTTCTATTTGGAAGAACTCTTCCTAAAGATTCAAATGTTTTCCTTCCCATAATTATAGTATGTCCTGTTGTTAAATTTTTAAATCTTTTTAAATCGTCTGATAAATGCCATAATAATTTATTGTTTTTTCCTATGGCATTATTTTTTGATTTTGCTACAATGATACTTAACATTTTTATGAATATTCCTTTCTTTTGAGTTCTTTATATTGCAACTGGTATTTTACCAATTTTCACTTCTTTATTATAATCATATCCTTCTACTTCAAAATCTTCTACCTTAAATTCATAGAAATCTTTTGTTGGATTTTTAATAACTAGTTTTGGTGTCACATCTATTGGTTTTGCTTCTAATAATTTTTCAACAAGTGGTATATGTCTATCATAAATATGGCAATCCCCTATATTATGAGTTAATGTTCCTACTTCTAATCCAGATACTTGTGCAAACATATATTGTAAAGTAGCATATTGCATTAAATTCCAACCATTTGCTGTTAACATATCTTGTGAACGTTGATTTAATATTAAATGTAATTTTTTTTCTTTTACTAACCATTGTGTACCATATGCACATGGCTCTAATTCCATATCTTTTAATTCTTCATGATTAAACAAATTTGTCATTATTCTTCTACTTGATTGATCATGTTTTAATAAATATAAAACATAATCTACTTGATCCATCACTTTTATTCCTTCTTTTGTTTTAAATTCATATTTTTTCCCTAATTGATATCCATATGCCTTTCCAATAGTTCCTTCTTCATTTTTCCATTGATCCCATATATGTGAATTCAATTCACTAACTTTATTAGACTTTTTTTGCCATATCCATAAAATTTCGTCTATCGCATTTTTTATTGTTTTTGAATTATTTCTTAAAGTTATCATTGGAAATTCTTTTCCAACATCATATCTATTTTGTACACCTACAATTGAAAAATAATTAGCCTCTTCTCCATCATCCCATCTTGTTCTAACATTGCTCCCTTTTGATGAATACCCATTTTTTATAATTTCTTTGCAAGTTTTTATAAATTGTTCATCTGCTTGTGTCATTTTAGTTCCCTCCATTATTATATTTCTTACAATATATCAAACTTTCAGTATTTTTACAAGTTCTTTTATTTATTTTTATACTATCTTTTTTACATCATCATAAACATAAAATGACCCAATAACAAAAGAAATAAAATCTAACCTTTTCTTACAAAATTGTATTGCTTTTCCTAATTCCATCTCATATACTTCTACTTTATCATTTAGCTTTTTAGCATATTCATACATAAGATGACTATCTGTAAATAAATTTTTATCATTTCCATTTGTGAAAATATATATATCATCATCATTTAAAATTTTCTCTACTATTCTCTTATATTCCTTAGACTTTAACACAGAAATCACATAAATTTTTCTTGAATCCTTACAATATATGTCTATTGTATTTTTAAGATTCTCTATTGCTTGTTCATTATGACCTCCATCAAATATAATCATTGGTTTTTGATATATTACTTCAAACCTTCCTTTGTGAATAATGTTCTTTAATCCATTTCTAATAACTTCTTCAGTAATGTTATATCCATTTTTATTTAATATCTCACAACATTCTAATACCAATGTAGCATTTTGTATTTGTTTTTTTCCTTTTAAGTTTATTTCTATATCATGATATTTTTTATAATCAAATATCTCATTATCATTTTCAAATTTTGCATTTTTTATTTCTGATTGTTCAATCATATGTAATGTATTATGTTTTTCTTTACAAGTTTCTATAATTATATTATCAATTTTTGATTCTTGCTCTATATATACAGTTTCAGAATTTTTCTTAATAATTCCTGCTTTTTGTTTAGCAATTTCTTCTAATGTATTTCCAAGAATCCCCATATGGTCATACCCAATAGAATTAATAACTGAAATTATTGGATTAATAATATTAGTATTATCATATAGACCACCACAACCTACTTCCATTAAAACAATATCTACTTTTTGATTATAGAAATATATAAATGCAATTATTGTAAAAAATTCCACAAAGCTTATTTCTATATTTTCTTTCTCAATTATTGGTTGTACTTTTTCATAGATTTTTTGTATTTCTTCATCTTTAATATTTTCACCATTTATACTAATTCTTTCATTATAACAAACTAAATGTGGCGATATAAATTTCCCAACCTTTAATTTAGATTTTATCAAAATACTATTTAACATTTCAATAACACTACCTTTTCCATTTGTACCTGTTACATGTATGTATTTTAAATTATTTTGTGGGTTTCCTAGTTTTTCCATTATCATTTTCATCTTTTCAACAGATTTATTTTTAGTCGATTTTATATTTGATAAATTTTGTATATATTTTTTTATATCCATTTTCGCTTTCCTTCTTCATATTTTTATTATTATTCTTCCCATTTAGGAACATACTCTTCTTCATGTTCTCCCAGTTCCTGCATATATCCATTTTTTATCTCTAAGTCATATACATAATTTTCAATTTCCTGATATTCATCTATTGTCAATTTTCTATTTAATTCTTTCATCTCTTTTGCCTTATATGTAGGAAAGTACTGTGCCATTATATTTATATATACTTTTTCATTCATGTTTTCTTTAATCCATTTTAATATTTTCTTACTATTTTCTATATTATTAGGTAGTACTAAATGCCTAATCATAATACCTTTTTGTATCATACCTTTATTGTTAAATTTAGGATTTCCTACTTGTCTATACATTTCTTGTATTGCTTTTGTAGCAATCTCGAAATAATTTTCTACATTAGAATATTTTTTGCCAATTTCATTATCATAATATTTTAAATCTGGTAAATAAATATCAATATATCCTTCTAACAATTTTAATGTTTCTATATTTTCATATCCATTTGTATTATATATAATTGGGATTTTTAATCCTTGTTTTTTTGCTATTTTAATTGCTTCTATAATTTGAAGTACATAGCTAGTAGGTGTTACTAAATTTATATTTTCTGCCTGTCTATTTTGTTGTTCTAAAAAGATATTAGCTAATTCTTGTACTGAAATTTCTTTTCCCTTTCCATGTTGACTAATTTCATAATTCTGACAATACACACAATTTAAATTACAATTTGAAAAAAACACAGTTCCTGAGCCGTGTTTTCCACTTATACAAGGTTCTTCAAAATGATGAATAGAATATAATCCTATCTTTACTTTATCTGTACTTTTGCACCTACCAATTTCACATTTTGTTCGATTAACACCACATTTATGTGGACATATTTCACATTTTATTAAATTCATTATTTTACCTCATTTGCTATAACATTTTAAGTTGCTAGATTTTGTACACTTATAACATATAAATCTCCATTTTCATCTGTTCTTAAATTTACTTCTTTCTTTGTGAATTTACTTATATTATCTTTTACAATCTGTTGAATATTTGCTTCTGATTCTGTATTTTTTACTTCTCCTATTGTTTCATCATTTAAATTTTTTATTTGAATATTATATTCTTCATCAGTTGTTTCATATCCTTCTGAATAGTCTTCCAAATATTCTACAATTTGGACCACATATCCATTTTCCTTTTTTTGTATTTTATCTAATAAAAATACATCTTCTTGATTATCTAATCCAATTCCAATTGCATAATATGTATCTGTTTCTATATTATATTCCATATATTCATAGCCTTCTTTAGGAAATTCTTTTTGTAATTCTTCTCCAAAAATTTCCTTTGACTTATTTTGTAGCTGTTCATAAAATAATTCATATTCTTCAAGATTCTTCTTAATTACTTCCCATAACCATATTTCAGGTGCATTATTGATTTCATCAAATACTGGTAAAGCATCTTCTGTAATTTCTCTCCACATATATATCTTTTGTAAATAAGTTTCAATTTTATTAACTTCATCTACTGATATTTCTGATAATTGATTATTTATCATTCTTTTTTGTTTGTATATATACATTCCTATAAATATCATTAATAATATAATTATAATTACAATCATTTTTTTCATTGGCATTCTTCTCCCAAATTTTATGATATATTGTATATTTTGTCATATTTTTCTAAAACCTTGACAGGTTTCGACACCTTTCTGTTCTACCTTTTGCTATAATTGGCTTTATTAACCAAAGAAAAAGGAGGTAAATTTATGAATGTCATAAAATTGCACAATAAAGATAGTAGAGTAGTTGGAAATATCACTGGTCAAATAACAATTTCTATCTATAATGGAGAATTTAAAGGGCATCCAAACTTTTTAATCCAAGCAGATTCTTCTGTTTCTGCAATTGCAGATATTATTGAAGATATTTTATATTCTTATTAAGGCACATATATTGTGTCCTTTTTTATCAATGTTTTTAAAAATTCTGTCACATCACTTAAAATTTTGATTTCATTATTTGTTCCAATTTCTAAAGTAATCATTGGTTTAATACCAGCTGAAAATTTCAAATTATTTCCATATTCTTTTATAAGTTTTGTTATATCATAACAAAACTGACTTTCTCCGAATGTAAATACAACAGATGTTTTTTTACTAGCAATTTTTGATATATTTAGTGTTTTTGCTAAATATTTAATTCTTGCAATATCTATTAAGTTTTCTAGTTGTTCTGGCATATTACCAAATCTATCAATAATTTCATCAATAACATTTTGTATATCTTCTTCTTTTCTACATAATGCAATATTTTGGTAAATCTCAATTTTTTGATTAGCATCTGATATATATTCATCTGGAATATAACTAGTTACATTTAAGTCTATTTGAATATCTATTTCTGGTTTTACTTCAATGCCTTTCATCTCTTTTACAACTTCATCTAATAAGTTACAATATGTATCATATCCTACTTGTTCTAAATGTCCAGATTGAATTTCTCCTAATAAACTTCCTGCTCCTCTAATTTCTAAGTCACGCATTGCTATTTTAAATCCTGAGCCAAATTCTGTAAATTCTTTAATTGCTTTTAACCTCTTATCTGCTACTTCTGATAACAATTTATCTCTTTTATATGTTATATATGCATAAGCTTGCCTATCACTTCTTCCTACTCTTCCTCGAATTTGATATAACTGAGCAAGCCCCATTCTATTTGCATTTTCTACAATAATAGTGTTTGCATTTGGTATATCAATTCCAGATTCTAAAATAGTTGTACAAACCAATACATTTGACTTCTTTTGGATAAAATCATTCATGATTTCTTCAATTTGTTTTCCTTGCATTTGTCCATGTGCATAAGAAACTTCTGCTTCTGGTACTAATCTCGATATTTCATCTGCCTTTTTTTGAATATTTTCTACATTATTAAATATATAAAATATTTGACCATCTCTTTCCAATTCTTTGGTAATAGCCTCTTTTATTACTTCTTTGTCATATTCTAACACATAAGTTTGAACTGGCCTTCTATTTTGTGGGGGCTCATAAATAACAGACATATCTCTTACTCCCACAATTGACATATGCAAAGTTCTTGGTATTGGTGTTGCTGTCATAGTTAAAACATCTACATTTGTTTTATATTGTTTAATTTTTTCTTTATCTTTTACACCAAATCTGTGTTCTTCATCAATAATCAATAATCCTAAATCTTTGAATTCAACATCTTTACTAAGAATTCTATGTGTTCCTATTACAATATCAACTTCTCCTAATTTTAATCCTTTAATTACTTCTTTTTGATATTTTGCAGACTTAAATCGATTTAAAATTTCTACTTTTATTGGATAATCTTTCATTCTTTCTTTAAACTCTTTATATTGTTGTTCTGCTAAAACTGTAGTTGGTGCTAAATATGCTACTTGTTTTTGGTCCATAACAGCTTTAAATCCTGCTCTTATTGCTACTTCTGTTTTACCATATCCTACATCACCACATAATAATCTGTCCATTGGTTTACCATTTTCCATATCTTTTTTAACTTCTTCTATACAACGTAATTGGTCATCTGTTTCTTGATATGGAAATTTAG
The DNA here is from genome assembly GCA_947364715.1 of uncultured Clostridium sp. Lineage (GTDB taxonomy): Bacteria > Bacillota > Clostridia > TANB77 > CAG-508 > CAG-269. Next base: position 4,752 of record CANAUI010000033.1, on the reverse strand, counting down.
CCTCAAATTCATTTTGCCATGGTGTATCTTTACTAAAGCTAAATCCTTGTGACTTTTCTCTTTTGGCATATAATTCGATTAATTCAGTTGCTACTTCTCTTAAATTTTTCTTAACTTTTGTTTTTGTATTTTCCCATTCTTTGCTTCCTAATCGATTTATTTTTGGATTTATTGTATCTCCACCAACATATTTTCTAATCATATCCATTTGGTTTGTTGGTACATACAAAATATCATCATCTTTATATTTAATTTTAATATAATCTTTAATAGTTCCATCTGCTTTTATTGTATTAACACCAATATATATACCTATTCCATAAGTTCTATGGACTACATAATCTCCTATTTTTAAATCAGCAAATACAACCTTTTCTCCTTCTGTATATGCTGAATGAATAGCTTTTCTTTTCTTCTTTTCTCCACTAATTAATTCATCTGCCGAAATTACCAATTGATTAATTTCATAATTTTCAAATCCAGCTGATATTCTTCCAATTCCAATGGTAACTACTTTTTCTACTGATTTTACCACAATTGTATTATCTAATTTTTCTTCAATCTTACAAATAATTTCTTCTTTTTCTAATATTTCTTTTAATTTTTTTGCCTTTTCTTTATTTTCAACTAAAACATATACACTCTTTTTCTGTTTTAAAGATTCTTTCAATTCTTGAAATAAATTTTCGATTTCACTTTTATAAAAATTCACTTCTCTATATTTGAAGATATATTTTTCAGCTTGTTTATTTGCACTACTATCTTGTTTTTCTAAATAAATAACATTTCTGTTTCCTTTTTCTAAAATATTTTCAATTTCTTCATATTGAATAATATTTTCTAGATTCTGATGTATTATTTTCTCTTTTTCTATTAAAGCATTTATTAGATTTTTTCTATCTTGACTAATATTTTCTGTTCTTTGCTTTATTTTTCTTTCTTCATCTAATGCAATAATATATTTATCAGATATATAATCTAATAATGTAGATGAATGTGTGTAAAAACAATCAAAATATTTATCAATTTTACTAATATAGTTTCCACCAATAATTTGCTCTATATCTTCTTCTATAATTTCTTTTTGTTTTTCACTTACACTTAATTTTCTAATATTTTTACATACCTGTTCTATTGATTGCTCTAATATGTATTCATGTGCTGGATAAATTTCTGCTTTTTCTAAAGTATTATTTGACCTTTGACTTGCAATTGCAAAATTTCTAATAGAATCAACTTCATCTCCCCAAAATTCAATTCTAACACCTATTTTGTCAGAAATAGAAATGTCTAAAATATCACCTCTGACGCTAAATTGTCCTCTTCCCTCTATTAAGTCACATCTTACATATCCTAAATTTACTAAAGCTTTTTTAATATCTTCTAATAAATAAATTTCTCCTACCTTAAAATGTAGCATATTTTTAAATAATACTTCTTTTGGCGGTAGTTTTTGCATTATAGCTTCTATTGTTGTAACAATAATTGGATTTTTCTTTTCTTTTATTTTACTCAATATTTCTATTCTTTCATAAGGTAAGTCTTTACTTTCTGCAATATAGTCATAAGTAACAATTTCTTTTTTGGGAAAGATATTTCCTTTGTCTATAAATGCTTTTATATTTTCTGATATTTGTTTTGCTTGGATTTCATTATATGTAACAATTAAAATTGGTCTTTTACTATATTCATTAATACTAGATAATAACTCAACCATTCCAATGCCAGTTAAGCCCAATATTTCTATTGGACTTTTTTGACTTTCTATTTGTTTTAATAGTTCTATAAATTTAGAAGACTTACCTAGCTCTCCTATTATTGTGTTCATTAGTTTCCTCCATTTTTTGATAACCCTATTATATTATCTTTTTTACATTTTTACAACCAATTTATTGAATTTACTGTTAATATAATTCTCTAATTTTATCATAAACTCTTTTGGTAGAATTTCTTTTTTAGCCACCATATCTAGCCCTTTTTCCCAGCTAGCTGTTAATTTTGGATTTAACATATCTGGCATAGACTGTAATACAATATCATAGATATATTCTCCCTTTTGACTTGGAGTAATAATTTGAGTTTTATTATTAATTTCTATATAATTTATTTTTTCTAGTTTTTTTATAATTTCACCTCTTGTTGCACTTGTTCCAATTCCTGCACCTTTTATTTGTTCTCTTAGTTCCTCTTCTTCTATTAATTTTCCTGCATTTTCCATAGCAAGAATTATAGACCCAGAATTGTACCTATTTGGTGGCGAAGTTTCTGCTTCTTTAATTTCAAAATTTTTAATAAAAACTTCCTGTCCTTTTTTTAATTTTTTTAGAACTTCTAAATCTGTTGATTTATTTTCATTATTTTTTTCTTCTTCTGCTTTACTTTCCACATCTTGCTCACCATTTGTAGATTTTCCTTTTTTACTACCATTTTTATCTATTGGTTTTAAAATTTCTAAAAATCCTTGATTTATACAAACTCTTCCACTTGTTGTAAATGTTTCTTTCTTATCTTTGTCTATTTCCACTTCAATTGTTAATTGAATTTTATTATATTCTGCAGGTGGATAAAAAATAGCTAAAAATCGTTTTACAATTACAAGATAAATATCTTTTTGTAATTGTGGTAAATTATTAAAATTTTCATATCCTTGCCCTGTAGGAATAATTGCATAATGGTCTGTTATTTTACTATCATTAACATATTTGGTTTTTGTTAAATTTGTAGAATATTTTTCTTCTACCATTTTCTTTATATATCCTTGTATTTCTTCATTTTTACAACCTTTTGCAATTCCATTTAAATTTTTATTAATTTCCTTACTAACTGCTGTTGATAATACCCTTGCATCTGTTCTAGGGTAAGTAACCAATTTTTTTTCATACAAATTTTGAATAATCTCTAATGTTTCATCTGGTTTTATTTTAAATCGTTTGGTACATTCATTTTGTATTTCTGCCAAATTGAATAACAGTGGTGCATTTTCCTTTTGTTTTGATTTTTTTAATTCTGTTATAATTGCCTTTTTATTACTTAAATTGTTAATAAATTCTTTAGCATCATTTTCCTTTTTAAATCCAGTTTCATTATATAATTTAGGTGATTCCCATACAGTAGATTTTTCTGTTGATTTCCAATCTGCTTTAAAAGTTGATTGTTCTTCTCCAAATTCCCCAATAATCTTATAATATTTTGTCTTAACAAAATTTCTAATTTCTCTTTCACGAGAAACCACCATTCCTAATACACATGTCATAACTCTTCCAACAGAAATAGACGCTCTATCTTCATTGATATTTTGCGCTAATCTTCTACCAAATATGATAGATAATAATCTGGAAAAATTAATTCCAATCAAGTAATCTTCCTTTGCCCTTAAATATGCACTATCTGACAAACTATCATATTCTGACATATCTTTTGCTTCTCTAATTCCTCTTAAAATTTCCTCTTCTGTTTGTGAATCTATCCATACTCTTTTCATTCTTGCTTTTGGATTTGGTTTTGCCATCATAAAAACAAGTCTTTGTATATATTCTCCTTCTCTTCCAGAGTCTCCAGCATTATATATTTCTTCTATATCTTCTCTTTGTAATAATTGTTGTACTATATTAAACTGATTTTGCACCTGTGGTATAATTTCATATTTCCATTCTTCTGGAATAAATGGTAAAGTATCTAATCTCCACAATTTTAATTTTTCATCATATTTTTCTGGATAACTCATAGTTACTAAATGTCCTACACACCATGTGATAATCCAATCATTTGATTCTAAATATCCATTTTTTCTACTAGTTGTTATTTTTAATGCTTTTGCAAATTCCATCGCTACAGATGGTTTCTCTGTTATAATTATTTTTTTGCTCAATATTATCATCCTTTTATTTTTTCTTTTTTATATCATATCGTTTTACATATTGTGTAGATTTTCTTTTTACCTTTAATATATTTATCATTATATTCATGTTGTAATGTATTCTATCATTTTTATTCTTTTATTTCAAGATTGTTTATAAATATAAAAATTATTAAAGAATTTTCTGTGAAATGTATTTTTCTTATACAATAAATTAATGTTTCTCTTGAAACTCTTAGTTTTTTGTTATATAATACGGTTTATAATCATTTGAAAGGACGGAGTATAAGAATGAGTTATAACTTTAAAGAAATCGAAAAAAAATGGCAAGATAGATGGTATTCAGAAGGAACATTTAATGCAAAAGATGACTTCACAATGAAAAAATGGTTTGGATTAATAGAATTTCCATATCCATCAGGACAAGGTCTTCATGTAGGACATCCTAGAAGTTATACAGCATTAGATATTATTGCAAGAAAGAGAAGAATGCAAGGATATAATGTATTATTCCCAATTGGATTTGATGCATTTGGATTACCAGCTGAAAATTATGCAATTAAAAATCATATTCATCCAAAAATAACAACTGAAAAAAATATTAATCATTTTAGAGAACAATTAAAATCAATTGGTTTTTCTTTTGACTGGTCAAGAGAAATTAATACAACAGACCCAGAATATTATAAATGGACACAATGGATATTTATTCAATTATACAAACATGGTTTAGCTTATAAAGCTACCATGCCAATAAACTTTTGTACAGGATGTAAAGTAGGACTTGCAAATGAAGAAGTTGTTAATGGTGTTTGTGAGAGATGTGGAAGTCCAGTTGTTCAAAAAGAAAAAAGTCAATGGATGTTAAAAATAACAAAATATGCGCAAAGATTAAT
>CANAUI010000032.1 GCA_947364715.1 uncultured Clostridium sp. | reverse complement strand
AACATAAATTTTAAATTTATATTACAGTATTTTGCTTAAACTGATGACATTGAGAAATTCTTATTCAATGGAAGAGCTTATATGTCAATAAATAACTCGGCAGAAAGGCTCTTTGAACTGGAGAAAGAACTTGAAACTATCGGAAAGGAATATCTTACAATATTCCAACTGGAAGCTATGTATGATTTTCATAAACATCGTGGCTTGCCTGCCAATACGGTATCAGTAGTTGCACAACTTGAGATTGGAGACTGCTGTTTAGTTAGTACAAAAGTAGCTGATGCCAAGATAAAAAGGCTCTCAAAATCTTTCTGCAATATTGAATGGATTCAGTAGTAGGTTATTCTCCCTTTTCTAATGTACAGTTACTTTAGAAAAGAATAGGCTCGCATAGAAATATGTGAGCCTTATTCTTTCAATTATTCTTCAATACTATTAAACAAATACAAAGCAATTTTATTTCTATCAGTTTGTTCCATTTCCATAAGTTTTGCCATAGTGAAATTTACAATAAAATATTTACTTTGTCCAAAATTTATTAGAGTAGTTCGATATTCCTCATCAATTTTTCTTAAATGTGTATCGAATTTATTATACATTTCTTTTCTATCATAGTCTAAAGTAAGCCATTGGCTATCATTCATACATATTGCCAGTCTTAACTTGTCCTTTATATTCATATCTTTAACTATATTTATTACATTTTCAACTTTATCTTCTTCCATAACTTTTTTCTCCTTTAAAATCTGGTATCATTATTTTTCTTTTTATTCTTGGTTTGCTTGTTTTCATCTGGTATAGTTACTTTTCTAGCAATATTATTTGCAATTTCATTATCGTTGTCATCAAATATGCCATTTTTATACAGGTCATCGCTTACAATTTTATAGTTGTTATCTTTATCGTAGCAAATTCTTTTATGAAAATGGCTCATAATACTATGCCAAAAGCCTTTGAACTTCTGCAATTCTTGTTTAAGTTTTTCTTTTTCAGTTTGTAATTTACCTATAATCTTGTCTTTGGTAGATAGCTCCTTTTTTAAATTGCCGATTTCATTATCTTTTAGTTCTATTTCATACTTAAGTGAACGATTTTCCTTTTCTATTTCAAAAGCAGAATGTTCAAAATCCTTAATCGCCATATTTAAGTCATTTACACTTCTGACAGTTTTAGTAATATCTTTTACGTCTTTTGTGTAATTTTTCAATTTCTGGACGTCCTCGCTTGAAATAACCATATTATTTTTATTCATTAGAGTAGGTTTCAAATTATCTAATATTCTATTTACATCATTGCTAGTATTGTCAAGTGTTTTAGTTTGAGTATTGGCTTGTTCAAGTTTTTGTTCTTTTTTAGCTAGTTGTTTCTTAATTTTCCTATAATCTCCCATATCTTTGACATTTATGTCTTGATTTCTGCCTTTTTGCTTTTCTTTTAACTTAAAATCCATATCATAGAACTTATTAAAAGACTTTATACAAGCATTTCTCATTTTATCTTGTATTTGTGTTAATGTGATTTTAGTAAATAACTTTGATTTTACTACTTGTTTTTTCATTCCTCTTTTACAATCATAAGAAACTGGAACACCTACAATGTGCATATGGGGAGAAACTTCATCAAAGTGTATTGTTGCATTTGCTATCTTAAAATCTGGTACAATTGTAATTAAATCCTTTACTTGCTCATTATATACATCAACCATTTTAAATCTATATCTTTGGTCTTTATCATTCCAAAAGTCCATATCTCCAAGTTCTATTATGATTTCACAAGCTATGTCGTTTTGTGAATCACATACTTTTTTGAAATAATCACCGATTTTTCTATCTTCACGAGTTTGTTTGTTATTATATTCTAGTCGTGCTTGTTCAAATTCTTCTAAATATACTTGTTTAACATCATTTACAATATCATCTGTTCCATAAATAGTTCTAATTAACTCTCTTTGATTATCATAATCTCTTAAATTATGTTTGTTCACATCTGATAAATCTTTTGCATTTTGAATTGCATTATTAGATAAAGAAGTAGTACCAGATACATTTTCTTTTGCAACTTTCTTTGCTAATTTACTTTTGTTTTTATCACTACCTAAGTGAAAAGAATATGCCAATTTTTGCTCCATAAAATCCCTCCTTTGAAATTTCTTCGTAGCACAGGACTTTGACCTTGTCATAAGTCCTAACCCAGTAGACTTAAGTTAAGTACACTTTAAATTTTATTAAAAATATATTTTATAAAAGACAGCTAAATAGATATAAAATTATAGTTCTAAAAGTAGTGAAATTAAATTTTAGGAGGATTTTATTATGATAGAGATAACTTATCACAAAGAGGGAGATTTTTTTGTTCCTGACTTATATTTAGAGAAAGAGGATTATGAAAATGATTATATTATTGGGAAATATGGTCATTTAAGATTAGAATATTTAAAAAATCATAAGAAAGCAGAATATATAATAATGTTTATGAACAAAACTTTAAGAAAACATATTGTTGAGATTGATAAACAAGCTAAAAGAAAATTTGAAATACTTATGAAACAAATGCTAGAAAAAAATCCTATTGATGAAAACTTGAAGAATACTGACCCTTTAAAATGGACTGGACTCATGAATAATTATAAGTATTCTATTGAAGAAGTTATTTTTAAGGAATTGATTTATTGTTAAAACAATAGCTAGAGTCTCTTCTCTAGCTATTTTGTGTATTTTCTCCTTCTTAAATCAAATGCTGGCATTGTTCCTTCTAATATATCTATCACTTTATTTCTTATTTCTTCATTTTCAATGCTACCACTTTTGTATGAAATTACGTTTTTATTTTTGTCCATACTACAATGCACTATTTGTTCTGCATCACAGGCAATTGCAATATTGGGATTATGTGTAACTATAATAACTTGCCTCTTCCTTTTTGCCTCACAAATACAAGGTACTAATTTGTCATAAACTGATTGATTATCTAAATTATCCTCAGGCTGATCAATAATAATTGGTATATCATTTTTACTTAACGCTAAATAAAAAATTAATAATACTATTCCTCTTTCTCCTGGCGAAAGCTCCTGTAAAGTTGAATTTCCAACTTTTAAACTATATACTATATCAATATAATCTAAGGCAGTAATTAATTGATAAAATTCTTCTTTATTTTTAATTTTTTTAGAAGAATTATCTATATCCTCATATACGCACTCTAAAACTTCATTTATAAATTTTATAGTATCTTCAATTTTATTAAAATCTTTGGCTCTTAACATTCTATTAACAGTATTAAGAGAGTCTGCCTTTCCTGAAAAAATACCACTATAGTTTTTAGAAATATAACCCAATAACTTTTCACTAAATTCTTTGTCTGGTATAATCATATCAGTTGAAAATGTAATTTGATTATCAACATCAGTTAATATTCTCTTTATTTCCATATCTATTGGAATATAAATACTTTTATAAATATTAGCTATTTCTTGTTTCTTTTCAAATATTTGCTTTATAAGTTTAATTCGTTGTTCTTTATGTTCTATGTACTCTTTTTCTAACTCATTTTCTATGTAAGTTAATTCAATTTTTAGTGCCTCTATACTGTTTTCTTTATCTTTACTTCCTATAATTTCTAATCTATTTTTATTCCATTCCTCTAAGTCTTGTAAAAATTTTTGATATGCTTTTTCTTCAGCATCAGTTTCAGAAATTAGCTTTTCTTTTTCTTTTTCTAAAGTTTTCTTCTTACTTATTAAAGATTCTGTATTTTCTTCATTCAAAGTATTTTCTAATCTTTCAATCTCTCTTACAATATCTTGCTTCTTAAGGTTTAGGATTTTATTTGGGAAATCGATTTTTATTCTAAAATAATCTTTTTGTATTTCTAGTTGTTCAGCAATTAAAGTTAAGGAAATATTCATTTCTTTAACTTTGTCTGCCATTTCATTAAAATTATATTCAATGCTAATAATATTGTTTTGCTTTTCTTTTAAACTTTTAATAAATTCCTCATTTTTAGAAATCTCTGTAGTAATATCATTGATTTCTTTAGAAATTCTTTCCATATTTTCAGTATATTCTTGATTTTGTATCTTTTCAGGTTTTCTTACTTCTTTTGGTTTATTGTTTTCTAGTCTTTTTAAATCACTTTCTCTTTTTAATAAATTTCCTTTTAATTCCTCCTTATATGATTGAGATAGTTGTTCTTCATCTCTAATTATTGTTCTATTTATTTCTTTAAGTTGAAACTGTAACTCATCAATAGTACTTTTTATATTAACTGTTTTGTTATTAATTAATTGCTGAAGATTTTTCGCATTTCCTCTTTCAATATTATCGACATAAGAAAAGATAACCTTATTAATTTCATCTTGAAATTCATTGTCTAAATCATTGCAAATCTTTTCAATAAACTTTTGTGGCAAATACTGTGCATTTTCAATAGTATATTCTTGACTGACATCAGTAGATAAAGTATTTATATAATCAATATTACTGTCTTTCCAAACTATCTCCAACTCATAATCATTTGCTAAATTTTTTGGTTTCTTCATAAAACGATTTTCGTTTAAAAAAGACGCTTCTAACATATTTTTACTATTACATCCTAAAGCTATAATATCTGATAGTGCACTTTTTCCACTTCCTTTATTTCCTATTATTGTAATGAGCCCTGGATTTAATTTCAAATCAACATCAAACCATTTTTCATTGGCATTCTTAGGTGTTTGTATTTGTTTAATTTTTATTTTATCAATATAATTGCTATTATTTTGGTCAATTTTATCTATTTTAGGAGGTTTTACACCTACATAAACTCTTTCTGAAGGTTGATATATACATTGAACTAACCCCTCAAAAGTCAAATCAGATTTTATCCATAAGTTTTCTTTTAACTCATATTTTCTTGGATCATGATTATCAGAGCACAATATCATAGGTTTTTCTTTTATTTCATTAAAAACATTCCTTTTATAATCCTCTAAATCTTTCAATTTTCCCATTTCAAAAAAGTCTATATTTTGAGCAATTTCTTCCTTTATTGCTTGTCCTATAGGTAATGCATTAGTAATCATCTCATCTACGCCATTTGATTTATTTCCTGCATGAACACTTATAATTCCATTATGAGACTTTGCAAAATCAATTATATCTTTAAAGTCCCAATGTATTTTCTCCATATTATCTTTATTTTCAGCTTTTGCCCTAATCATTATGGCGTTAAAGTCATCTGATAATATCTTCAAATCTGTGTTACAATCAAAAATTATTATTACATGCAAATTAGACGAACCTTTATCAGTTCTTAATTCAACTCCTGGGAAAAATACAATATTTGGTTCTAAATTTCGTAAATTTTCAATTCTATCCTTATCAATAACAAAATGATCTGTTATTGCAACTGCCGATATATTATTTTCATTCAATGACTTACACAATATTTCATCTGCATCGTCACCATTATATTTATAATCATATGAAGATTTTGTATGTAAGTGTAAATCCCATTTTCTCCATTCTGATCCTCTCTCAAAATTTTGCATAATTTTGCCCCCATTAATTATTCTATTTCTATATCAACTTCTCTTATTTCTTCATTAGTTCATCATATAAATCTGATAAACTGTTATCTGGGTATAATATTCTTACATCAAGTTTAAATTGATCTATCTTTATATGTAAAAAAGTACTTTATTTATTGTCTTCATTATTATCTTTTTCATGTTGTAAATTAAATATTGTTTTTTGGTTTTCAATTTCTGCTCTAAGTTCTTCTTCAGTTGGTAGATATAATTTATATTTTGAAGCAAATAGTTGCTCATTACCTTTTAAAATAGAATATTTTGCTATATCTGTATCAGTCTCTGAACATAATAAAATTCCAATTGTAGGATTGTCTTCTTTAGATTTTTTTAATTCATCATACATTCTTACATACATATCCATTTGTCCAACATCTTGATGTGTTATCTTTTTAGTTTTTAAATCGATTAACACAAAACATTTTAAAATATAATTGTAAAAAACTAAATCGATATAGTAATCTTCTTTTTCTGTATGAATGTGTTGCTGTTTTGCTACAAAAGCATAGCCCTTTCCGAAGTTCCATTAAAAATTTTTGTAAATTATTTATTATGCTTGTTTCTAAATCTGTTTCAGTGAACTCACTATCTAATGAATAGCCTAAAAATTCTGCTATTACTGGATTTTTTACAAATTCTAATTTGTTCAATAAATAATGCTCTTTATTTTTTTCTTGCATTTCTTTAATTACAGGTTCTTTAGCTTGTGATTTTAAAAGTCGATAATAGTATTGAGTATCAATATTTCTTTGCAGTGTTCTTGTACTCCAAGTTTGCTCAAATGCTTCTTTTTCATACCAATCTCTAGCTTGTTTATCAAAAACTTGCAATAAAGTTCTATAATGTGTCCAAGATAGTAACATTCCAGATTGTCGACTCAGTGCGTCGACAATTTGTGGAAAATTTTTGTAAAAACTTAAAAATCGATATAAATTGCTTCTATCAAAACCTTTTCCGTATTCTTTTGTAAGTTCTTTAGATAGTTTTTTTATTATCTCTATACCATAGTCTGCTCTATCTTTACCTTTTAATTCTTCTTCTGCAATTCTATATCCAATTAGCCAGTTTCTTTCTACTAAAGCTATATTAACTGATTGATATGCATAATTTTTTGCAGAATCTATAATAGAGCAAACATCTTCTAATACATTATCTGTATTTTGATATTTAATAATCATTGAATTATTATCTTTCTTTTTTAAATCCATTATTTACCTACTTTCTCTTAATTATTTTTGCTAACATATTTATTATAGTTATCTACAGCAACTTTAGTTGTAATTGTTAATTTTTCAGGTAGATTGTTTATTTTAAACCATTTCAAATCTAGATGTTTTGTTGGCTCTTTTATTTCTGGAACACCTTTTATTATTTTGCAAAGGAAACTTGGAGACATCCAATGCACATTTTCATTTTCTACTATATGATTACATATTCCCAATAAATCTATTATTTCTATTTCAGCACCAGTTTCTTCCATAACTTCTCTTTTTACTGCATCTTCCATTTTCTCAAATAGTTCAACTTTACCACCAGGAATACTCCAATATTCTTTCTCTGGAGCTTTATTTCTTAACTGTAATAAAACTTCGTTATTTTCATTTACTATAAAAGCACCACATCCTACTCCTATATAATCTTTTCCTTGTATCATAATATTTTTTCCTAATAACTTCTTTTCATACAAATCTTTAAATATTAATTTATCTACTGGTGATATCTTATCTAAATTACTATAGTCCAGCCATCTTATTTCTTGAATTTCAGAACTTGGTCTCATTTCTCCTTTAAATTCTGCTGTGTAACAAGTCATTCTTACTAGTACACCTTCTGCTTTTCCATGTGCTTGAGCTTCAAATGTACCATAATATTTTACAGTATCTTCCTTTATATCAATAGTTAATTCTTCTTTGCATTCTCTAACTAGAGTTTCTATATCTGACTCATTTCCTTCTCTTTTTCCTCCTGGAATATAATATGTATCCTTTCCTTTTGATAATGTACTTAGTATTTTTCCATTCTTTAAATATATTAGTGCTATTTTATCAATCTCTTTCATTCTTTTTCTAACTCCTTTTTTATATAATTTAACATATCTTTAAAGTCTTTAAAATAATATTGTGCTAATTGATTTATTTCTTTCCTATTTCCATCTGAATATTTATCGTACATTACTGCAACATCTATATTAGCATTATTACCTGCTTCTACTCCGATAAGAGAATCTTCTACTATTAAACACTCATTTACTTTTACATCTAATTCATTTAATATCTTATAATGTATTTCTGGGTTTGGCTTTAATTCTTTAACTGCACCTTTCGAATAAACTCGTGTAAATATATCATCAATTCTAGCTTTTTTTATCATTTGTTGATTATATTTTCTATATATATCTATAGTATAATCATTTGTTGTACTTGCAATAACTAAAATAAATCCTTTTTCTTTTAAATATTTTAATACATCTTCTGCATTTGGTTTGTAATCTATTATTGTTCGTAAATACTCATTTGCAATTTCATATCTTAATTTTTTGATTTCTTGTTTAGACATTTTCGAGTCATACTTTTCCTTTAAAAATCCACAATATTCTAAATATGCATCTTCGCTTTTGCTATATTCTTTCAACTTAAAATCTCTTTGTTTTCCTATATCTATATCATCAATTTCTTTATTTCCTATTCTTTTTATAAGTGTTTTATCTATATCATTCCATACACCAATAGAATCAATTAAAGTACCATCTAAATCAAATATAATAACTTTTTTATTTTCTAGCATTTTTATTTCCTTTCAAAATTTATTAAATTATAGTTATTATATTAAAATTCCATCAAAATATCAATAAATCCAGTCAAAAATTTCAAAAAGCCACAGAATTTCTTGACTTTCGACACAATTCATGGTATAAATTATGTGTATTCTAGTTAGGAATACAAGAATATTGATGTCTTCTTGGGAATTTTACAATTCCTCAGATGCCAGGCGAAAACGAGTCGCATATAGGATTGCGAGCTGGTTATTAGAAAGTGTGAAAAATTTAAAATAATAATAGTAAACTTGTCCAGTATTTATAAGTAATTAAGAAAGCCATGAGTGCAAAGTTCAATATTCTATTTACATACACACTAAAAAAATGAGTACATATTTAAAACTCAAATTTTGTTTGAGCTTATTAAAATTGTATTCATGTAGGTAAATAGAGTATTGGTATATCGCTTATGGTCTTTTTGTTGTATATAAATTTCTGCCCTCTCTATTTATACAGATACAAAAAGAGCTTAACAATTTATTTTTGGTATGTAAATAAATTGTTAAGATGAGCAAAAGAATATATGAATGATATTAAATATATTCTTTTGCTTTGGCGAAGCCAAACATAAATTATCTATCGCAAGATTAGATAATTTATGAGCCCTCCGCTAGGAGACCACTGACATCTTTACAAAACGAAGTTTTGAAAGTGTCATAGTGGGTTACATACTTTCGTTAGAAAGTTATGTAACAGCTCCCTTCGGTCGCTACTTGCTACCTACAGAAAGGGAAATATATTGGACAAGAACAAAACAAATTATTCAGTAGCTAGAGTAGAAAATTATACTAAAACAAGTATAACTAAAGCTGAACGACATAACGAAAGAAAAAATAAATCATATTCTAATATGAATGTTGATTTGACTCAAACACCTAACAATATACATTACAAAAGATGTGAAACTACCTATAATGAGAAATTAAAAGAGCTGATTGATAGTGGACAAGTATCATTAAGAGGTTTAAGAAATAATGCTAAACTTTTTGATGAACTTATATTCGATATTAACTCTGACTATTTTGAAAAACATGGTGGTTATGAATTTGCAAAAGAATTTTACGAAAAAGCTTTTCATTTTGTTGAACAAGAAATGGGAACTGACAATATTATATCAGCAGTAATGCATGCAGATGAGCTAAATACTGTTTTAACAGAAGAATATGGAAAGCCTATATATCATTATCATTTGCATGTTGTAGCACTCCCTGTTGTAAGAAAAGAAGTGAAATGGACTAAAAAATGTAAAGATAAATCGTTAATTGGAACTACAAAAGAAGTAATAAATCAAGTAAGCCATAGCAACAAATGGAAATCAGAACAAGTATTAGATAATCAAGGAAAGCCTGTATATGATAAAAAAGGAAATGCAGTTTTAATAAAATCATATAGTTTATTACAAGATAGATTTTTTAAGTATATGTCTGATAGTGGCTATAAAGACTTTATTCGTGGTGTAAAAGGTAGCAATCAAGAACATTTAGATGATCTACAATTTAAAATTAAGAAAGATACTGAAAAACTAGAAAACATTACAAATAAAGTTGAAGAAAAGGAATCTTCTTATAGTGAATATATGAAGTATGACAAACAAATTGAAGATATTTCAAATTTAGGAAAGCAAAAGAGATTTTCTAAAAAGATTGAATTAGAACAAGAAGATTATGAGAATTTAACTGAATACGCTAAAAAGGGAATTGTTGCAGATAAAGAAATTTATGAACTTAATAGTAGAATTGATAATTTAAGAAATGCAGTAGATAAGTGGAAATCTCTATATGATGATATTGTAGAGAAAACAAAAGATTATTTCCATGCTGTCAAACTTTCACCACAAAAAGTTACTAATTTCTTTAAAAGTCTATTTGATAAAGAAAAACAAGATGAGTTAGAAAGACAAAGACTTGAACAAGAAAAAATACAAGCTGAAAGAAAAGCTCGTGAGCAAGCTAAACTTGAAAAGCAAAAATTAAAAAACTCTCCTGAATACAAGAAAAGGAGGGCTGACAGAGATGCAAGATAGTGAAAAAATATATAGAATTGAACTAACTAATGAAGAATATGAATTTTTAGAAAATTTTAAAAATGAATTTTGTAATAAATTTTCTAAAATGACTAAAGAAGAACGTGCAGAATATTTAAAAAGTTTTTATCCAGAACAAAATTTGAACTTTGAAAAAGACATAAAAGGTACTGTTTATAAAGTAAATACCTATTTTAATAAAGATTCAGAACACACGATACTAACTAGATTTTTTGAAATCTTCCAAAAGTAATGTTTTTGTATTGAATTTTCAGTTTGAAATATGGTATATTATAAACACTACTTGAAATGTAGTAACTATAATTTTATATCGTATTTCAAGCTGTCTAAAGAAAGGAGTAATAATGAAACAGCTAGAAAGCGATAAAATAACAGCTTTATACTGTCGTTTATCAAGAGATGATGAACTTGCAGGAGAAAGCAATAGTATAAAAAATCAAAAATCAATTTTAAGTAAATATGCACAAGATAACAAATTTCAAAACATTAAATTCTTTGTTGATGATGGGTATTCTGGAACAACTTTTACAAGACCTGCTTTTATGGAAATGATGGAACTTGCTGAAAGTGGACAAATTGGAACAATTATAGTAAAAGACCATTCAAGACTTGGTAGAAATAGACTTGTTGTTGGACAACTTCTTGAAGAAGATTTTGTTAGGCTTAATATAAGGTATATTGCAATTATGGATAATATTGATAGTAGTAAAGGGTTAAATGACTTCTTACCTATTCAAGATTGGTTTAATGAAATGCATGCTAAAAATACAAGTCAAAAAGTTAGAGCAGTTCTAAAAAATAAAGGAGAATCAGGAATTTCACTTGCTAATAATGTGCCTTATGGCTATAAAAAAGATGAAAATGATAAAACAAAATGGATTATAGATGAAACATCAGCAGAAGTTGTAAAAGAAATATATAATCTATTTATTCAAGGACATGGAACTTGTGAAATTGCCAGAATTTTAAGAAAAAGAAAGATATTAACTCCATCAGAATATAATGAAAGCGTTACTGCAAACTCAAATACTCAAGAATATCAATATAAATGGTGTGGAACTACTGTAGCTAGTATTTTAGATAGGCAAGAATATATTGGAGATACAGTAAATTTTAAATGTACTACTCGTTCTTATAAAGATAAGACTAGAGTAAAACTTCCAAAAGAAGATAGAAAAGTATTTAAGAATACTCACGAGCCAATTATTAATGAATATACTTGGAATATTGCAAAGCAATTAAGAAATAACAGAAAAAAGCCTACTAGGTCAGGCAAGAAAAGTATTTTTTCAGGATTACTATTCTGCAATGATTGTGATAAAAAAATGTATTTTCAGTCACCTGTAACAGATTTAAAAGCTAAAGACCATTATAGATGTTCAAGTTATAAACATGATACTTCAGCTTGTACTTCTCATTATATTAAAGATGAAGTATTACAAGT
Organism: uncultured Clostridium sp.; assembly: GCA_947364715.1. GTDB lineage: Bacteria > Bacillota > Clostridia > TANB77 > CAG-508 > CAG-269. The sequence goes on along the minus strand of CANAUI010000032.1, from coordinate 8,544 downwards.
TATTGTTTTAGAGAATATTCAAAGAGTAATTTCGTATGTAAAAAGCTATGAAGATTTATTTATTCAAGAACAACTTGCAAAATCTACACAAGATGAACTAAAGCATATTTCTAAAAACAAGAAAGAACTTGAAAAAGCCAAAAACAGAGTAATTGAAATAGATAACTTATTTATGCATATTTATGAAGATAATGTATCTGGAAAGATTACAGATGATAGATTTAGAAACTTATCTTTTAATTATGACAAGGAACAACAAGAATTAAAAATTAAGATTGAACAATTGTCAAAAGATATTGAAAATACTGAAAAGAAAGATACTGATATAACACAATTTATATCTAATGTAAAAAAATATACTGAAATAACTGAACTAACACCAGAAGTTTTAAATGAATTGATAGAAAAGATACTAATTCATCAAGCAGAAAAAGTTGATGGTAAAAAAGTTCAAGAAATAGATATATATTACAGAGGTGTTGGCATAATTTCTTTTCCAGTTAGTCTTGAAAACATGACAATGGTAATTGAAAAAATGATAAATCAAAGAAAAACAGCTTAATCAAGCTATTTTATAGGGAGAACATTTTAGTGTACTTAACTAAAGCGTTCTCCCCTATATGTTATGACGTACCATCATAACATGGGGGCTCTGCGAGGCAATAAAATTTATTTTTAGTAAATAAATTTTATTCAAATTAACTATCGCCACTTTCATTTTTGTTATCACAAAAACAAAACGTGCCACATTAATTTGTTTCTTCTTGCATTTCTTCGCAGAACTTTACTGGCTTAATATCTACTGAAATAGGAGTAGGCTCTTTTGTGTAAATTACACTATCATTGCTTTCATCTGGTATATAATCAAATGCAGTATCAATTTCTTGCATTTGAAATTTATCTTCCTCATTAATATAAAGTATTCCAAATTCATAGGTTTCCATTTTGCCCTCTGGATCTAGCTTGTAGTAATCTTCTAAAGGGAATACTCTAACAATAGCACTATTGTCTTCAGCAAAGTTAAAATAAAACATTTGCTTATCAACATAGTAGGTTGCCTCTGTATAATGAACATCATAGTATTGTCTTAATCTCATTATAATTTCTCCAACTTCTTCCTCTGGCAAGTAATTACTAAATCTTACACTACCAAGCACATTACCTAATATCATAGGTTTTGTTGTATCTATATAACCATTATCATATAATTCTTGACAAGGTTTGCAAATTGAGTCTCTAAAATTTATTTGTGTTACAACTACTTCGTTACCAACTAAAGTAAGTTCTATGTCATCAACATATTTCATTATAAGTTCTGCTTGTTCTTGTCTAGTATAGTCTTTCCACATTTTAGTTCTTGCTTGATATTCCTTATCTAGTTTGACTTTGTTAATAAAGTCAATATCTCGTTTTAATAAAATATCTTTTGGTGTAAATTTTAGTTCTTCGGTACAATCAGTAGTTTCTAGTTTGTTTTGTAATTCACTTATAGCATTTTCTACAATTTTCTTTTCTTCGTTATATTCTTTTAGTTCAAATACTCCATTGATATAGGCTTTTTTAATTCTTTCAAGTTTATTGTTTTGTTCTTTTATTTCTTTCTCTAATTGTTCTTTAGGCTCATCGAATTTTTGCTTTATCATAGGCAAAAAGAATTGATTTACAATAGAGTCATATTCTACTAATTCACTAATAAATTGATTGAAATAATCGTTTATAACTTTTTCTTTAAATTCAATTTTGCAATCATTACAATAGTAGTAGAAGTAAGACCTTCCACTTTTCTTTGTAGTAGCTTTACCACCTAAAATACGATTACATTTAGGACACTTAAGTTTCTGTAAATATAAATAAGTCAATGTTCTTTGAAAACTTCTTGAATTTTTCTTTTTCTGCACTTGACAATCTTCCCACATTTCTTTTGAGACTATTGGCTCAACAACATCTTCATAGTAAGTAGGGTGTTTTGTTCTTTTTCCGTGAACAAAATCGCCTTTATATATTTCATTTTCAAGAATTGTAACAATAGTTGAATCTCGCCAGTTATCTTTTTCTAATACTTTTTCTTCATTGAATAGGTTACTTATTTTCTGATAAGAATAGCCATTGTAATATAATTCAAATATTCTAACTACAATATCTTTAGTAGAATAATCTATTACTAGCCTTTTATCTTCGTGTTTATAGCCAAGTGGTGCAACGTGAGGAATATGTCCTGACTTTATTGCACCTGCTAGTCCTACTTTAGTTCTCTCGCTAGTTCTCTCAATTTCATTTTGACTAACACTCATTAAAAGTCTTGAAATCATCTTGCCGTTTGCAGTTGTAGTATTTATTTCATCATTTGCACAATCAAGATAAGCATTATTTTCGTCTAAAAAAGTTATTAGTTTTTCCCAGTCACATATACTTCTAGTTATTCTGTCTAGCTTTAGAGCAACAATAGTATTGATTCTTTTAGATTTAATATCATTTTTTAATCTTTCAAACTCTGGTCTATAATTACCTGTTTTGGCACTTATTCCAGCATCTTCGTAATAGTCTACTATCTCATAACCCTTAAACTTACAAAAAGTTTCTAATCTTTCTCTTTGTTCTGGAAGACTAAATCCCTCACGGGCTTGATCTTCGGTGGAAACTCTCATATACAATCCACATTTTTTCTTTTCTTCGTTCAATGTTCAAACCTCCTAACTTCAAAAAAAGAGACATCAAAGTACACGAGTACTACTGACATCTCTTAAATCCATTTATAGCAAAATAAAATATAATAATGCAATATAATATAATCTTTTCAAAGTACTCATAGTTGTATAGCTCTTAACGGACAGCTATACATAATTTATTACCTATATTATATCACGATTTCAAGAAATGTCAATTATTTACAATTACATATTTTTCAAATAATCTTCTAACTCTGATAATTTAATCTTTTTAGTTAAGTTAGAGATATAAACATCATTTGAATAATTAAAAACTAAAAAAGTAATATTATTGATAATCACTCTATGTGGCTCAATATATGTAAGATTAGTTTTTTCTAATTTTCTAATACTACCATTTACAAAAATAGGAGTAACTTTAGAAAACTCACATATAAATTCTAGCCTTTGTTTTAGACATTCTTCAAATTCTAGTTCTTGCTTAATTATCTGCATTTTAGCACCATCCTTTCGTTTGGATGATTTTAATATTGTTTTTAAGCAACAAAAAAATCAACCAGATTTTATTTTCTGATTGATTTCTGTATCAATTCTGTTCAATTTAGTTCGAACAGAAACGTCATTGGTGCAGATGGCCGGAATCGAACCGGCACGGTTTATTCAACCGCAGGATTTTAAGTCCTGTGCGTCTACCAGTTCCGCCACATCTGCATATCTAAACTGGTTTTATCTTAACGACAATAATTATTATAATATTAGTTCTTTTTTTTGTCAATAGATTTTATAATATTTTTTATTTTTTTCTGATTTTTTTCATTTTTTTATTATTGTGTTCAAAATCATATTGCAACAAAAACTCTAGCTTCTTATTTTAACTAGATTATTGATACTATCATATATTTTCTAATTTTTGAAATTTAATAAAATTCAAATTTCAAGAAGCCTTTCAAAAGTAGGCTTCTTTGAATTATGATTTTAATATCACATTAATTATCATTTGTTCCTGTTCCTTGAAAAGGTATAAATTTATTTACAACACTTTCTGTTGATATCTCTTCTGCTCTAAACATCATAAATGATGTATTGATTTTATTTTCAACTAATTGTTCTACTTCTTCTTGTGTTGCATGTTCTGCTAAAACTAATTCACTAACTAAGATTTGTTTTGCATTGTTTAACATTTTTTTCTCACCTGTTGAAAGTCCTTTTTCTTTTTGTTTAAAGCTTAAATTTCTAACTACATCAGCAATTTCATAAATGTCTCCACTTTTCATTTTTTCCATATTATCTCTATATCGTTTATTCCAATTTTTATCCATTGTTGTTTCATCTTGTTCTAGCACTCCAAATACTTTATCTGCTAACTCTTTGTTAATTATATTTCTAACCCCAACCTCTTCTGCTTTTGTAGTTGGTATCATTACTTTAACTTCACCTGGCATTTTTAAAATATAATAAGATTGTTTTTGTCCTAAAATATCTTTTTCTTCTATTGCATCTATTGTTCCTGCCCCGTGCATTGGGTATACTATTTTGTCTCCTACATTAAACATGTAAGCCACTCCTTTCAGCATTTTAATTTATTTGGCAGAAAAAATATAATAAAGTTATGTAAATACCTTTTAATAACTTTATTGGATTTTTTAACCATATTCATTATACAACAAAAAACGGTAAAAGTCAAAGCCATTACCGTCTTTTTTATGTGTATTTTTAATGTAATCCTTATAGCTCTAAGAGAAAAATTTTTAATATATTTTTTTATTTATTTTGTAGTTGAACCAAAACCTCCAACTCTTTCCCCTTCTGCAATATCCTCATCTGTTATTAAATATTTTTGAAATACACCTTGCCCAATTGCTTCTCCCTTTTTGATAACAATATCCTCTTCTTTTATGTTATAAAATGCAAACATAAAATGACCATCATTATCTGGATTTTCATAATAATCTTTGTCAACTACACCAACACTATTTGCCATAATCAATCCTTTCTTTTTTGGATTAGAACTACGATTATATAATAATAATACCTCATCATTTTGCATATATGCCTTTAATCCTGTTTTTACTAGTGTTGGATTCATTCCTTTTTTGAAACTTGGAATTATTACATCTTCTGCTGATTCTATATCGTATCCTGCACTATATTTTGTTTTTCTTATTGGAAGATTTATTTGTTTATTTTCAAATCCTTTTGCAATTTCAAATCCTCTCTTTTTTTCCATTTTTTATTCCTCCTCTTACTATTTTGTATTTTTATTATTTGTATTTTTTCATAATATTTTATAATTGTCAAGTGTTAAAACAACGATTTTAGAGGAACAAAAGGAACATAATTGAAATTTCTTAATCTTTTAGATTATTTTTCATGTCCCTATTTGCTCACTCGCGAAAATTACTTTGTAATTTTTTTGTGAAATGTATTTATATTATAGGAAACTTTTTAGTTTTGCAACACAAAGTGAAGATAAAAGAATGTTATTTTTTATTTTCACAAGGGAAGTATTAATTTTTAATATTACCTCCAATCCTTTAAATAATATGAATATCAATACAAAAAAGCATATTGATTTTATATAATCAATATACTTTTTTCCAATTTATTTTATAACTTCTACATTAATTTTCAAGTTTTCTTTATTAATATTTGTATCTGTATAAATTCTTCCTTCTACATTATAAAATATATTATCAGCCAATGTGTCATGTTTTATGGTTTCTTCATATTTTTTAATAACAGCTTCTATTTTTTCATTTTCTGCTACATATAGATTAATTCTATCTAATACTTCAAATCCACTATCTTTTCTCATGTTTTGTACTTTTGATAACACTTCTCTTAAGATTCCTTCTTCTGCTAATTCTGGTGTAATAGTTGTATCTAATACAACCCCAATTTCACCTTCACCACTAAATGCAAATCTTTCTTTTCCTTGCATTGTAACCAATAAATTTTCTGCATTTAATTCAATTTGTGTGTTATCTATCTCTATATATTCTACTCCACCATTTTTCACAGTATTTGCTAAATCCATTTGATTTTTCTTAGAAATTTCTTCTTTAATTTTTGGAATTAGTCTTCCATATTCTTTTCCTAATACTGGTAAATTTGGTTTTATTTCGAAATCAACATATTCAGACATTTCTGCTCCCAATTTTACTTCTTTGATATTTAGCTCTTCTTTAACAATATCTGCATAATATTCTGGAAGTGTATCAATTGAAATTAACATTTCTGACAATGGTTGTCTGTTTTTGATATTAGCAGAGTTTCTTGCACTTCTTCCTAATTTTACAATTTTATATGCTAAATCCATTTCTTTTTCTAAATCTTTGTCTATTACTTTTTCGTCCACTTCTGGCCATGAGCATAAATGAATACTTTCAGGTGCTGTTTTATCTAAACTAATTACTAAGTTTTGATATATTTCTTCTGTAATAAATGGTACAAATGGTGCTGAGACTTTACACAAATCTACTAACACTCTATATAATGTTACATAAGCTCCTATCTTATCATCTGTTAATTCTTGACTCCAAAATCTTTCTCTATTTCTTCTAACATACCAATTTGATAAGCTGTCTGTAAATTCCTCAATTTCTAATGCTGCTCCTGTAATATCATAATTATTTAATTTATTATCAACACTTTTAATTAATGTATTTAATTTTGAAATAATCCATTTATCTATAACATTTGTTGTTTCAAAGTCTTTATATTTTTGTGGATTAAATTCATCTATTTCTGCATATAAAACATAGAAAGAATATACATTCCATAAAGTACTTAAAAATCCTCTTTGTGTTTCTTTTACATTTTCTAGACCTAGTCTTGTTGGTAACCATGGATTACTACATGTATAAAAATGCCATCTGGTTGCATCTGCTCCTACAGTATCTAATAATTCCATTGGGTCTACACCATTCCCTTTTGATTTAGACATTTTTTGTCCTTTTTCATCTAGAACATGACCTAAAACCACACAGTTTTCAAATGGCGTTTTATTAAATAATGTAGTTCCTATTGCTGTTAATGTATAAAACCATCCTCTCGTTTGGTCAACTGCTTCTGATATAAATTGTGCTGGGAAGTTATTTTCAAACATTTCTTTATTTTCAAATGGGTAATGCCATTGTGCAAAAGGCATTGAACCTGAATCAAACCAACAGTCTATAACTTCTTTTGCTCTATGCATTTTTTTACCACATTTTGGACATTTTAATTCTACATTATCTATATATGGTTTATGTAATTCAATATCTTTTGGAACATCAATTCCTTTTTCTTTTAGTTCTTCGATAGAGCCAATACATTCTTGATATCCACAATTTTCATCTTCACAAGTCCATATTGGAAGAGGTGTTCCCCAATATCTATCTCTTGAAATCCCCCAGTCAATAACATTTTCTAAAAATTTTCCAAATCTTCCTGTTTTGATAGTTTCTGGATACCAGTTGACTTTACTATTGTTTTCAACTAATTCATTTTTTAGTTTACTCATAGCAACAAACCAACTTTCTTTTGGATAATATAAAAGTGGTGTATCACATCTCCAACAATGTGGATATGAGTGCATATGTTTTTCTTTACTAAATAATTTGTTTTCTTCTTTTAACCATTTACAAATATCTTCGTTACAATCTCTTACAAATCTTCCAGCCCAAGGCTCTACATCTGTTACGAATTTTCCTTCTTTATCTACTAAATTTATAAATGTAATACCATTTTGCTTTGCAACCAAGTTGTCATCTTCACCATAAGCAGGTGCAATATGAACAATTCCTGTACCATCTGTTAAAGTTACATAATCTCCATGAATAACTTCAAATGCTTTTCCTTCTACTTTTCCAAATGGTATTAATCTTTCATATTTTATGCCTAATAATTCTTCACCTTTAAATGTTTTTATGATATCATATGGTGTTTCTTTTAATACTGTTTCTAGTAAATCTTTTGCTAAAATATAGTTTTCATATCTTGGTTCATCATCTGTTCCAATATTTGCTTTTACTTCAGCATATTCATAAGATTTATTAACACATAATGCTAAATTTGATGGTAATGTCCATGGAGTTGTTGTCCAGGCTAAAATATATGTATTTTTATCAAACTCTTGCCCTTCAACAATTTTAAATTTCGCAATACATGTTAAATCTTTAACATCTTTATAACCTTGTGCTACTTCATGTGATGATAAAGCTGTTCCACATCTTGGGCAATATGGCATAACTTTATGTCCTTCATATAACAATCCTTTTTCCCATATTTGTTTTAATGCCCACCACACAGATTCAATATATTCATTATGATATGTAACATATGGATTATCCATATCTACCCAAAATCCAACTTTATTTGTCATTTCTTCCCATAAATGCACATATTCAAAAACACTTTCTTTACATTGTTTTACGAATTTTTCAACACCATATTCTTCTATTTGTTGTTTTCCTGAAATTCCTAATTTTTTCTCTATTTCTAGTTCTACTGGTAATCCATGTGTATCCCAACCAGCTTTTCTAATAACTTTATATCCCTTCATAACTTTATATCTTGGAATTAAGTCTTTCATAACTCTTGTTTCAATATGTCCTACATGTGGTTTTCCGTTTGCTGTTGGTGGTCCATCATAAAATGTAAAATATCTTTTTCCTTCATTTCCATGAAGACTCTTTTTTATGATGTCTTTTTCCTTCCAGATTTTTGCCACATCATTTTCCATTCCTACAAAACCATTTTGTAATTCTACTTTTTTGTACATACAAATTCCTCCTTTATTTTTTTATATTTTTAAAGATTCTGATTTTCTGATTCTTCTTCTTTAAAACAAATCAAAATTAGTATATTGTGCATTTTTGAAGAGTTATGCAAGCAG